>JANPJD010000098.1:0-2366 GCA_031425325.1 Rhodobacterales bacterium
TGCTTGCGGTATTCCAGGCAATGCGGCACCTCGACGAAGCCGGGAGTGAACGGCCCATACATCGCGTTTCGCTGCGGCTGGCCGCCTGCCGACAGGGCGGTGATCGTGGTGCCGTGATAGTCGCGCTCGCGGTAGAGGATCTTCCATTTCCGCCCACCGTGGTGGCGGTGCGAGATCTGGCGGACCATCTTCCAGACCTTCTCGTTCGCCTCAGACCCCGAATTGGCGTAGTAGACGCGGCTCATCCCCGGCATCTTCGCGATAAGCCGTTCGGCGAACCGCGAGCCGGGGATCGAGCCTGCGGCCCCCGCAAAGTAGCACATCTTTACCAGTTGCTCGCGAACCGCATCGGCGATGCTCTCGCGCCCGTAGCCCACGTTGACCGTCCAGACGCCGCCCGAGACGGCATCGAGATGCTCCTTGCCCTTGATGTCCCACACGCGCATCCCCTTGCCCTCGACGATGATCCGGGGATCGACCGTCTCGAAGGGCTTGTGCTGGATCAGGTGGTGCCAGACATGGGCGCGGTCGGCCTCGATGACGGCGGTCATGTCGTTGCTGTGCAGGGTGTCCATTGCGGGTTCCAACGGGTGAAGGGGCGTGTGTCCCCTACCCTGCACCCGCGCCCCGCTTTGGGCCAGCGCGAAAACGCGAAGGCCCTAGCCCGCTGCGATGGTCGCCTCGACCGCGCGCCGCCAACGGGTGTATTTCGCAGCCCGCACGGGTTCCGCCATGCCCGGCTCGAACCGCCGGTCCAGCGCCCAGCTTGCCGCGAACCCCGCCTGGTCGGGGCAGACGCCCGCCTTCATCCCGGCAAGCCAGGCTGCGCCCAGTGCCGTCGTCTCGCGCACCTTGGGGCGGTCGACGCCCGCGCCCAGGATATCCGACAGGAACTGCATCGCCCAGTCCGACGCGCTCATCCCCCCGTCGACGCGCAACACGCCGGTCTTTGCGTCGGGCCAATCCGCGCGCATCGCCTCGAGCAGGTCGCGCGTCTGGTAGCCCACGCTTTCCAGCGCCGCCTTCGCCATCTCGGCAGGCCCGGAATTGCGCGTCAGGCCAAAGATCGCCCCCCGGCAGTCGGGCTTCCAGTAGGGCGCACCAAGGCCCACGAAGGCGGGCACCAGCAGCACGTCCTGCGACGGATCGGCGGCCTCGGCGAGGGGCTGCGTCTCGGACGCCTCGCGGATCAGCTTCAGCCCGTCGCGCAGCCATTGCACCACTGCCCCCGCGACGAAGATAGAGCCTTCGAGTGCATAGGTGGGCTTGCCGTCCAGTTGGTAGGCGATGGTCCCCAGAAGCCGCGAGCGGCTTTCAACCAGCGTAGTCCCGGTGTTGAGAAGCGCGAAGCAGCCGGTGCCGTAGGTCGCCTTCAGCATCCCGGGTTGGAAGCACGCCTGCCCCACGGTCGCCGCCTGCTGGTCGCCCGCCACGCCGAGGATCGGGATCTCGCGCCCGAAAAGGTCGGCCCGCGTCGTGCCGAAATCGGCAGCCGAGTCCCGCACCTCGGGCAGCATCTGCATGGGGATGTCGAGCCGCGCACAGATACCCTCGTCCCAGCGCCCCTCGCGGATGTTGTAAAGCAGCGTGCGTGCGGCGTTTGTGGCATCGGTCGCGTGGACGCGCCCCCCCGTCAGCTTCCAGATCAGGAAACTGTCGACCGTGCCGAACATCAGCTCGCCCCGCCGGGCACGCTCCCTCGCCCCGTCCACATGATCGAGGATCCACGCAAGCTTGGTGCCCGAGAAGTAGGGGTCGAGCAGCAGTCCCGTCGCGCGCGTCACCGAAGGCTCCAGCCCCTCGGCCTTTAGCGTGGCGCAGAACTCGGCGGTCCGGCGGTCCTGCCACACGATTGCGTTGTGAACGGGCTGGCCGGTCGCGCGGTCCCAGACGACGGTCGTCTCGCGCTGGTTGGTGATACCGATGGCAGCAATGTCGGTGGCGTCGATCCCGGCCCGCTCGATCACGCCTCGCGCTGTTCCGGCAACCGAGGACCAAAGGTCCGAGGGATCATGCTCCACCCAGCCCGAGGCGGGATAGTACTGCGGGAACTCCTTCTGCGCCGTTGCAACGACCCGCAGAGCGGCGTCAAACAGGATGGCCCGCGATGAGGTGGTGCCCTGGTCGATGGCGAGGATGTGGGTCATAGCGGTCCTGTCTCTGGGGCGTCGATCCTTCCGACGCGCGCCCGTTTGGATTCAATGCACACTCTTCCGAAAGCATGTCAAATCATCGTCATCGTGGTTGAGGCCCGACCGACAATAGGACACCAGTGTAGGAATGCAGTTGCTTCGAAGCACTCTTCTTTTGCTGATGCTGGCGGTCATGCTTCCTTGGGGAACCTATGCAGCGGCACAGTCGGCCCG
>JANPJD010000099.1:0-29687 GCA_031425325.1 Rhodobacterales bacterium
CTTGGCGCACCGCAGCTTGGTGCCCCCAGCTTCGGCACGCCCGAGGCCCCCGCCGCAGACTGACGCAGGCCGAGGAATAAGAAACGGCCCCGGAGCGATCCGGGGCCGTTCTGATTTCAACCCGTCGAGGTGGCGTCAGAGCTTGCCGGCCTGCTGCTGCACCATCATGAACGTGTCGTAGTTGTATTCGGCGATCTGCGCCCAGAGATAGGCGTCGCGCTTGAACGCGTCCTGGCTGTCCTTGATCTTCTTGAAGGTCGCGTTGGTCGCGCTGATCTCGGCATAGGTGGCCTGGGCCGCGTCGAAACAGGCCGAGAGCACGTCCTGCGGGAAGGGCCGCAGTTGCGCCCCGTTCGCCACGAGCGACTTGATCGCGGTCGGGTTCTTGTAGTCATAGGACGCAAGCATGTCCTGGTTCGCGATGGCACAGCCCGCGCGCAGGATCGACTGGTAGGTCGGTGTCAGCTCGTTCCACTTGTCGAGGTTGATCATCGTGCCGATCGAGGGGCCGCCTTCCCACCAGCCGGGGTAGTAGTAGTACGGCGCAACCTTGTAGAAGCCGAGCTTCTCGTCGTCATAGGGACCGACCCACTCGGCCGCGTCGATCGTGCCCTTTTCCAGCGACGGATAGATGTCACCAGCCGCGATCTGCTGCGGCACGACGCCCAGCTTCTCGACGACCTTGCCGGCAAAGCCCCCGATCCGCATCTTCAGGCCCGAAAGGTCGGCGACCGAGGCGATCTCGTTGCGGTACCAGCCGCCCATCTGCACGCCGGTGTTGCCCGCCGGGAAGGTGATGAGGTTCTGCGTGGCATAGAACTCGTTCATCATGTCGATGCCGCCGCCATAGTACCACCAGGCGTTGACCTGCCGGGCGTTGAGGCCGAACGGTGTCGCCGCACCCAGCGCATAGACCGGGTCCTTGCCCCAGAAGTAATAGGGCACGGTGTGGGTCATCTCGACCGTACCGGTCGACACGGCATCGGCCGTCTCGAGACCGGGCACCAGTTCGCCGGCCGGAAACACCTGAAGCGTGAAGTTGCCCTCGGTCGCTTCGGAGACGTATTTCGACATCGTCTCGGCGGCACCGTAGATTGTGTCGAGCGACTTGGGGAACGACGACGCGACGCGCCATGTGATCTTTGGCGCGGTTTGTGCAAGCGCCGGTGCGGCAAGCGTCGAGGCGGCGGCGGCTGCCCCGCCCACGCTGGCCTTGGTCAGAAACGAACGACGATCCATGCACTACTCCCTGTGGGCTGGTTTTTTCTGGAATGCCCGACGGTTCGCTCCTCCCGACCGGCAAGCACTGCCGGAAAGGTTGCATGGCACACTTCATCTGTCCAGACATTCGCTGCCCGACCGAAAGCTGTCGGTGCCGTTCTGGACATTCCCCGCCGCACGCGGGATGACAGGGATCCGCCGCCTCGGAGGTCGCATCCTGACCACCCCCTATCGCCCCCTCGCCGCGGCCGCCTGGATGAGCGGCTCGATCCTGTCGTTCTCGGCGATGGCTGTCGCAGGTCGCGCCGTCTCGCCCGTGCTCGACACGTTCGAGTTGATGACCTGGCGCTCGATCATCGGCTTGGTGATCGTGGTGGCGGTCGCCGGGGCGATGGGACTGCTGCGCGACATCCGCTCGGACCGGCTCGGCACGCACCTCATCCGCAACGTGTTCCACTTCACCGGGCAGAACCTGTGGTTTTATGCCCTGACCGTCATTCCGCTGGCTCAGGTCTTTGCGCTCGAATTCACCTCGCCGCTCTGGGTGATCCTGCTGTCGCCGCTCCTTTTGCGAGAGGGCATCACCCGGACGCGGCTGCTGGCGGCAGCGGTGGGGTTCGCGGGCATCCTCGTTGTCGCCCGCCCCGGCATCTCGACGATCGACGCAGGCGTTCTTGCAGCGGCGGGGTCGGCGATCGGTTTCGCCGGGTCAGCCATCTTTACCAAGCGGCTGACGCGGCACGAGGGGATCGTCTCGATCCTGTTCTGGCTGACTGTCATGCAGACCGTGTTTGGCCTTGCCGGATCGGCGGTCGACGGCGATGTGGCGCTGCCCACGATGGCGGTGATGCCGTGGCTTGTCCTGCTCGGCATCGCGGGGCTTGTCGCGCATCTCTGCCTGACGCAGGCGTTGCGGCTTGCGCCGGCCGCCATCGTGATGCCGCTCGACTTTGCGCGACTGCCGGTCATCGCGGTCGTGGGGATGCTGATGTACGACGAGCCGATCGATCTGCTTGTCTTCGTCGGCGCGGCGATCATCTTCTTTGGCAACTGGATCAACCTGCGGGGCGAAGCCCGGCGTGTGGCACAAGCGTAACGTAACGAATTCTTGACGTCGCGTCAGAGGTTGACCGGGTCTGTCTGTGTTCCTACGCACAAAACTTCCAGCAGGCTCGGGAGGGGTCATGAACAAGACAATTGCAATCGCGGGGCTGCTCGCTGCCGCATCGGGCACCGCGCATGCAGGCGCGGTCGACCGGGGCACGCAGTCCACGGCCATCCTGTTCGAGCAGGGCAATCACCTGGAACTGACCTTCGGCTTTCTGCAACCGGAGGTTGAAGGCAAGCAGGGTCTGACGGGCACGCTGTCGGGCAACATGTACGGCGACTATTCGACCGGCTCGCTGGCCTTCAAGATGGACCTCGGCGAGAACCTGGCCGCGGCTTTCATCATCGACCGCCCCTACGGTGCGAAGACCGAGTATCCGACCGGCACGGGATACATCGCGCAAGGCACCACGGCCAACCTGTCGTCGGTGTCCTACACCGGCCTTCTGAAATATCGCTTTCCCAGCAATGTCAGCCTCTTCGGCGGCCTGCGCTACCAGACGCTCGCGGCGGATGCGGATATCCCGTTCCTCGGCAACTACCGTGTCGTGGGCGAGCGCGACTCGGCCTTCGGCTATGTCCTCGGTGCCGCCTGGGAGAAGCCCGAGATCGCGGCCCGGATCTCGCTGACCTACAACTCGAAGATCGACTACGAACTCGCCACGCGCGAGACGAACCCCCTCGGCACCGTCGAGTCGGTGACCGAGACGAGCACGCCCCAGTCGCTCAACCTCGAGTTCCAGACAGGCGTCGCGCCGAACGTGCTCGTGTTCGGCGGCATCCGCTGGGTCGAGTGGTCGGACTTCTCCATCGACCCGCCCGTCTACCGCGCCATCGCGGATCAGGCGCTGGTCTTCTACAACGACGACGTCATCACCTACACGCTGGGCGTCGGCTACAAGTTCAACGAGACCTGGTCGGGTGCGATCACCTACATGCATGACGACGCGATCGGCGGGCGCTCGCTGAACCTCGGGCCGGTCGACGGCTACGACTCGATCGCGCTCGCCGCGACCTACACGATGGGCGACGTGAAGATCACCGGCGCGATCCGCTACTTCGCGCTCGGCGACACCTACTCCGAGATCGGGCCATTCCGGAACGAGTTCGAGGACAACGACGCCCTCGGCCTTGGCCTGCGGATCGGCTACACCTTCTGATCCTACGGTCACGTCCACAGCAAAGGGCCGTGCCGCAAGGTGCGGCCCTTTTCCGTCTGCCCCTGCCGGATCATCAGCTTCCGGGTCGCGCCGTCCCTGTCGCAGCGCTATGGACACAGGCATGACCCGCCAGATCGCCATGACCCCCCGCGCCTGGGCCGAGCTTCTCGTCCTCGGCACCATCTGGGGCGGATCGTTCCTCGCCAATCGCATCGCGCTGAACGAGGTGCCGGTCCTGACCACGGTCGCAGTCCGTGTGGCACTGGCGGCCGTTGTGCTTTGGGGGATCGTTCTGGCGCGCGGCACGCCGCTGCCCCGCCAACCCCGCCTCTGGGCAGCACTGCTGGGCATGGGGCTTCTGAACAACGTGCTGCCCTTCACGCTGATCACCTGGGGACAGCTTGCGGTACCCTCGGGCCTCGCCGCGATCATCAACGCATCCACGGCGCTGTTCGGCGTGCTGCTCGCGGCGCTCGTCTTTGGCGACGAGCGCCTGACAGGGCGGCGGCTTGCCGGGGTCGCGTTGGGAATGGCGGGGGTCGCGACCGCCATCGGGTCGGCAGTTCTGGCCGACCTCTCGCCCGCCTCGCTGCCGCAACTGGCCCTCGTCGGGGCGGCGCTGTCCTATGCGACGGCCGCCGTCTGGGCGCGGCGCATGTTGCGGGGCCTTGCCCCGATGGCGGCGGCGGCGGGGATGCTGACCGCGTCGTCGCTGCTGATGGTACCGTTGGCACTCTGGATCGACGGACCGCCCCGCGCCGTACCGGCACCGGCGGTGCTCGGGGCACTCGGCTATCTGGCGGTGGTGGCGACGGCGGGGGCCTATCTGCTCTACTACCGTGTGCTGGCCGTGGCGGGGGCGGGCAACATCGGCCTGGTCACGCTTGTTACGGTGCCGGTGGCGATCGTGGCGGGCGCGCTGGTGCTGTCCGAGACGCTGGGCCTCGGCGACTATGCGGGCTTCGCGCTGATCGCTGCAGGCCTTGCGGTGATAGACGGGCGGCTTTTGCGGCGCACCGCGCCGCCCCTGCCCCCCGGATAAAAAAGGCACCCGTCGGGGCGCCTTCCTGTTCTCACGCGATGGGTGCGGTCACGAAGCCTTGGTGATGAAGCCTACGGCATCGCCGAAGGTCTGGATCGTCTCGGCCGCATCATCGGGGATCTCGATCCCGAACTCTTCCTCGAAGGCCATCACAAGCTCGACCGTGTCGAGGCTGTCCGCGCCGAGGTCGTCGATGAATGACGCGTTCTCGGTCACCTTCTCCTCTTCGACGCCAAGATGCTCGACGACGATCTTCTTCACGCGGTCGGCGATGTCGCTCATGTCAGTCCCTCTCAAAGTTGCGGGCCTCCCCGCTTGTCGGTTGGTTCGTCCAAAGGCCCGCGGCCACTGGCGGTCAGGACCGTCCCGCGACCCTGCCCCGATCAGCGCGCCTATAGCAAGGGCGTCCGGCCATGGCAAACCCTTTCCCCGGCCGCTGGTTCCGGCCTCAGATCATCGCCATTCCGCCGTTCACATGCAGCACGGCGCCCGTCACATAGCCCGCCTCGGCGCTTGCAAGATACAGCACCGCCGCGCCGATCTCGTCCGCCCCGCCCATGCGCCCCGCGGGGATCGCGCCGAGGATGCGGGCCTTCTGCTCGTCATTCAGCTTGTCGGTCATCGCGGTCGCGATGAAGCCGGGAGCGACACAGTTGACGGTGATGTTGCGGCTTGCGACCTCGGCCGCGAGGCTTTTCGACAGGCCGACCATGCCCGCCTTCGAGGCCGCATAGTTCCCCTGCCCCGGATTGCCCGTGGCCCCAACGACCGACGAGATGTTGACGATCCGACCCCAGCGCGCCTTCATCATGCCGCGCAGGACACCCCTGCACAGGCGGAACGTCGAGGTCAGGTTCACGTCGATCACCGACTGCCACTCCTCGTCCGACATCCGCATCAGCAGGTTGTCGCGCGTGATCCCTGCGTTGTTCACCAGGATGTTGATCCCGCCCATCGCCTCGGCCGCCGCCTTGGGCAGCGCCTCGACCGAGGTTGCGTCCGACAGATCGCAGGCCAGCACATGCGCGCGGCTGCCAAGCTCGGCTGCCAGCGCCTCGAGCGGCCCGGTCCGCGTGCCCGATAGCGCGACCACAGCCCCCGCCCCATGCAGCGCCCGCGCAATGGACCCGCCGATGCCCCCCGACGCCCCCGTGATAAGCGCCGTCTTTCCCGTCAGATCGAACATGAGCCGCCTCCCTGTCTTTGCGCCCGATTACCAGCGCAAGGGCCGCCGCGCCACTGGGCAGATGCCTTGTCCCCGCGCAGCGCCACCGTGCCGAAGGCCCGCAAAACGACCTAAGTCCCCTGTACCGCCCCCGCCACATCCTCGGGCGTGCCGAGCGCGCGCGTGACGATCCCCGGCGCGATGCGGCGGATCATGCCCGACAGCGCCTTGCCCGCGCCGATCTCCCAGATCTCGGTCACGCCCTGCGCCTCCATCCACATGACCGACTCGCGCCAGCGGACAGAGCCGGTCACCTGCTCGACCAGCAGCGCGCGGATCGCCTCGGGGTCGCTGACGGCGCTTGCCCGCACGTTGGCGACCAACGGCACCGATGGGGCGACCAGCGCCACTTCGGCCAGTGCCTCGGCCATTGCCTGTGCTGCGGGCTGCATCAGCGCGCAGTGGAAGGGCGCGCTGACCGGCAGCAGGATGGCGCGCTTGGCGCCCCGCGCCTTCGCGATCTCGACCGCGCGCTCGACGGCGGCACGGTTGCCCGAAACGACCACCTGCCCCGGATCATTGTCGTTCGCGGCCTGGCAGACCTCGCCCTGCGCCGCTTCCGCAGCCACCGCCTCGGCCGTCGCGAAGTCGAGGCCCAGAAGCGCCGCCATCGCACCCACGCCCACTGGCACGGCCTCTTGCATGGCGGTGCCGCGCAGCCGCAGCAGGCGCGCGGTGTCGGCCAGCGTCAGCGCCCCGGCGGCGCAAAGCGCCGAATACTCGCCCAGCGAATGACCGGCCACGAAGGCCGCCGACCCCACCCCGACGCCCTCAGCCTCCAGCGCCCGGAGCGCCGCAATCGAGGTCGCCATCAGCGCGGGCTGGGCGTTGCGAGTCAATTGCAACTGCTCGGCCTCGCCCTCCCAGATCAGCGCAGACAACGGCTCACCCAGCGCCTCGTCCACCTCGGCGAACACGGAACGCGCGGCGGGGCTCGCCTCGGCCAGGGCCCGGCCCATCCCGATGGTCTGCGCGCCCTGTCCCGGAAACACGAATGCTCGGCTCATGGCCCTCTCCCCCCTTCGCTTGCGCGACAGGCATAGCCCGCGTCCAGCCGCGCCGCAATCGCACAGCCCCTGTGCAGGAACTGGCGCTTGGCCTCGCTGCACGCGATGATACCTTCAGAGCAGTAAATCCTTTCGAGAGTGCCACTCATGGCCCTGAGCAACACCGCCGAGACCTATGGCAGCGTCGAGCGGACGCTGCACTGGCTGACGGCGCTCTTCATCCTGACGGCGATCCCGCTCGGCCTGATCGCGAACGACATGCCTTATGACACGGGCGAGGCGCTGGCCGCCAAGGCGCAGCTCTTCTCGGTTCACAAGTCGGTCGGGATAGCGGCCTTCGCGGTGGCGCTGATCCGCATCGTCTGGGCGCTGATCCAGCCGCGCCCGGCCTCGCTGCACCCGCCGCGCGGCGCGCAGCACCTGCTGGCCGGGCTGGTTCACTGGTCGCTCTACATCTCGCTCGTGGCGGTCCCGCTGACCGGTTGGGTCACGCATGCGGCGGCAGCGGGCTTCGCGCCGATCCTCTGGCCGTTCGGGCAGACCCTGCCCTTCGTACCGCAATCCGAGACGGTGGCCCACATGGCGGGCCTGCTGCACTGGTGCTTCACCAAGATCCTCATCGTCTCGATCCTGCTCCACGTCGCGGGGGCGCTGAAGCACCATTTCCTCGACCGGGACGACACGCTGCGCCGCATGGTGTCGGGCCGCACCGGCCCCGTCGCACCGGCGGCCCGCCGCCGCTCGCAGGGACCGATGCTTGCGGCTCTTGCGATCTACGGCGCCGGCGCGGGCGTCGCCTGGTCGCTGCTCCCGCCCGGCCCCGACGCGATCACCCCGCAAGCGACGGTGGCCGCCGCCCCCGCGGTCGAGACCCCGGCTGGCTGGCAGGTCGAGGACGGCACGCTCGCCATCGCGGTGCGGCAGATGGGCCAGGAAGTCGGCGGCAGCTTCGCCGACTGGTCCGCCGCGATCCGCTTCGACGAGACGCCGGTCGAGGGGGTGAACGGCGACGTGACGGTGACCATCGCAATGAACAGCGTCAGCCTCGGCTCGGTAACGTCGCAGGCGACGACACCCGAGTTCTTCGACACCGCCGCGCACCCGACTGCGACCTTCACCGCCACGATCCGCCCTGACGGCGCGGGCTATATCGCGGACGGGACGCTGACGCTGCGCGGCACCGCCGTGCCGGTCGCGCTGCCCTTCACGCTGGTGCTCGAGGGCGACACGGCGCGGATGCAGGGCTCCGTGGCGCTCGACCGCCGCGCCTTCGGAATCGGGCCGTCCTATCCCGACGAGGCAAGCGTCGGCTTCGAGGTGGTCGTCACGGTCGATCTCACCGCACGCCGGCCCGGCTGACGACCGTCGCGGCAAGTCCGCGCCAGTTCAGGCGCGGCCCTGCCCGTTCATTCTGGCACAAGTATCCCGCGGGGGTGATGAGCGATCAGAAACGCGCCTGTGGCGCATTTCCGCGAAGAACGCCCAGCCCGTGGCCGGGCCGGGACTGGGGGTGTGAAACCCCCGGCCTCGCCACGATCACGCCGCCTTGGCTGACGACTGCCACGCAAAAGGCTGCGCCATGATCGGCGCGGCCTTTTGTCATTCATCTTTGCGACGGTATCCCAAAACACCCGGCCTCGCCGCGAAGGCGCCGCCGGGCGCGAGGTCACTCGGCCTTTGACGCCTCGACCGACAGCTTGATCGCGATCTCGTCCGACACGAAGGGCGCAAAGGCGCCGACGTTGAAATCGCTCCGCAGCACGGTGGTCGTGGCCGAGAAACCGGCCCAGGGCTTTTTCTCCATCGGGTGATCGCCGACCTGGTTCATGACGGCGTCCAGGATAACGGGCTTCGTCACGCCGTTTAGCGTAAGGTCGCCGGTGATCTTCGCGGTCGTCTCGCCCGTCACCTCGATCGAGGTCGAGGTGAAGGTGACCATCTCGTCCTCGGCCGCGTCGAAGAAATCGGGCGACATGAAGTGGTCGAAGCGCTCCTGCCAGCCGGTCAACATGCTGCGGACCGGAAACGAGACCGTGACCGACGACGCGGCCGGATCGGCCTGGTCGAACTGGATCTGGCCCTCGAAGCCCGAGAACATTCCGTAGTTGGTCGAATATCCGAGGTGGTTATACGAGAACACGATCTGGCTGTGGCTGGGATCGATCGTCCAGGCCTCGGGGGCGGCCTGTGCGGCAGAGCCGAGGCCGAGGGCTGCGGCGAGGACAAGGGGGGAAAGCAGACGGGTCATGGCAACTCCGGGTGGCTGAAATTGAACGTCCCGCCGAAATGAGGCCGCCCGCCTCGCTGCACAACCCGGCACCGGTGAACATCGCGTGTTCATCGGCGCACGGCGCCGCTGCCGCCCGCGATAGCGCTTGAACAGGGCGGGGCCGCGTGTATAAGGCCCCATTCTTCCGCTGGACCATGAAACCGGCGCACTCCCTCGTGGACGGGCCGCGGAAGCCTTACCGCCCATCCTGTGAAATGCGCCTGAGAACGAAAGTGAGATCGCATGCCGCTTTACGAGCATGTCTTCATTGCGCGTCAGGACCTGTCCAACACGCAAGCCGAAGGCCTCATCGAGCACTTCTCGACCGTCCTCGCCGACAATGGCGGCAAGGTTGTCGAGAATGAGTACTGGGGCGTCAAGACGATGGCCTACAAGATCAACAAGAACCGCAAGGGGCATTACGCCTTCCTCAAGTCGGACGCGCCCGCGGCCGCCGTGCAGGAAATGGAGCGTCTGATGCGCCTGCATGACGACGTGATGCGCGTGCTGACGATCAAGGTCGACAGCCACGGCGAAGGCCCGTCGGTGCAGATGCAGAAGCGCGACGAGCGCGAGCGCGGCGACCGTCCGGATCGCGGCGACCGTCCGAGCTTCGGCGGGGATCGCGGCGGATTTGGCGGCGGGGATCGTGGCGGCTTCGGCGGCGCGGACCGTCGGCGTTGATCGGGAAAGGATAGAACATGGCGAACAAACCCTTCTTCCGCCGCCGCAAGGTCTGCCCCTTCTCGGGCGACAACGCACCGGCGATCGACTACAAGGACACGCGGCTTCTGCAGCGCTACGTCTCCGAGCGCGGCAAGATCGTGCCGTCGCGCATTACCGCCGTCTCGGCCAAGAAGCAGCGCGAACTGTCGCAGGCGATCAAACGCGCCCGCTTCCTCGCCCTTCTTCCCTATGCCGTGAAGTGAGGAGATAGGCACATGCAAGTCATCCTTCTTCAGCGCGTGGCCAAGCTTGGCCAGATGGGCGAGGTCGTGAACGTCAAGGACGGCTACGCCCGCAACTTCCTTCTGCCGCAGGGCAAGGCGCTGCGCGCGAACGAAAGCAACATCCGCTCGTTCGAGGCGAAGAAATCGCAACTCGAGGTGCAGAACCTCGAGACGAAGAAAGAAGCTGAAAGCGCTGCCGCCAAGCTCGACGGGCAGACCTTCATCGTGATCCGCTCGGCCTCCGACGCGGGCGCGCTCTACGGCTCGGTCACCACCCGCGATGCGGCGGAAGCGGCGACCGAGGCAGGCTTCACCGTGAACCGCGCGCAGGTCGTGCTTGACCGGCCGATCAAGGATCTTGGCGTGCATCCGGTGACGGTCGTGCTGCACCCGGAAGTGTCGGTCAAGATCAACCTCAACGTCGCACGCTCGCCCGAAGAGGCCGAGCTTCAGGCGTCGGGCAAGTCGATCCAGGAGCTGGCGGCCGAAGCGGAAGCCGCCGCCGAGTTCGAGATCGCCGAGCTGTTCGACGAGATGGGCGCCGCCAACGACTTCGACCCGCGCAACGAGCGCTGAGGCTTTCAGTCTGAACAAAAGGCCGCGCCGGGAAACCGGCGCGGCCTTGTGCTACAGTCTTGACGGATGTAGCACACGACGTGTACTACATCCGAAAAGATTGTAGTACACGGCATGATGAACCGACACAGTTCCATCGCTCACGCGGCCTATCAGGATCTCCTGCGTTCGCTTCTGGACGAGCAGACGTTCGAGATCCGGGGCGTTCCCCACCTCGAGACCCGGCATAACCGCCGCTACTGGTACGACATGTACCGCGTCGGAACATCCGTCCGGAAACGCTACATCGGCGAAGACACACCCGAGATGGCCGAGCGGATCGCACGCCACCGCAGCGCCGAAGACGCCCGGGCGCACCGTCGGTCGCTTAGGTCAAGACTGATCCGCGTCTTGCGCGCCGAGGGGTTTCAGACCACCGACCCCGGAACCGGATCGCTTCTCTCGACACTCGCGAATTGCGGCGTCTTCCGCCTTGGCGGCACACTGGTGGGAACCCAGGCCTTCCGCATGTACGAGGGCGAGCTTGGAGTGCGGATCGGCCAGACGAACATGCTTCAGACCGACGACCTCGACATCGCACAGTTCGAGCGCCTGTCCCTGGCGATCGACGACCGTGCCGACCCTCCGCTGCCCGAGACGTTCCGCGAACTGGACTTCCAGCCGCAGGCCGCGCTCGGCTCCACTTGGCGCTGGAAGCAGACGAAATCCGAGACGCTGGTCGAGTTCCTGACCCCCTCGTTCCGCCCCGAGGAGGACATCCGCGAACTGCCGGCGCTTGGCGTGGCGGCGCAATCCCTGCATTTCCTGAACTACCTCATCGCCGACCCGATCAAGGGGGCGGCGCTCTATCGCTCGGGCGTTCTGGTCCAGATCCCGCGCCCCGAGCGCTTCGCCATCCACAAGCTGATCGTGGCCGACCGCCGCCGGGGCGGGCCGGATGCGCTGAAATCCGTCAAGGACCGCGCGCAGGCGGCGTTCCTCATCCGCGCGCTGGCCGAAGACCGGCCCGACGAACTGCGCGAGGCGCGCGACGAGGCGATGGAGAACGGTGCGAAGTGGCGCGACCGGATCGGCGCAAGCCTGCGCCGGATGCCCGAGACGGCGGCGCTGTTGGACGGGCTCTAACGAAAAAGGGCCGTGCCCTGCGGCACGGCCCCTTTATCTGCGGGCGGTCAGACCGGGATCAAAGCTCGTCGAGCGCGTCCACGGCCTTCTTAAGCTCGTCCTTGTCGACGCTGCGCTCGGTCACCTTGGCTGCGGCGACGATGTGATCGACCACCTTGTCCTCGAAGATCGGCGCGCGCAGTTGCTGTTGCATCTGCGGGTTCTTCTGCACGAACTCGAAGAACTGACGCTCCTGCCCCGGATACTGGCGTGCCTGCGCGAGCACCGCCTGGGTCATCTCGGCATCGGTCACTCCGATCTCGGCCTTGCGGCCCATCTCGGCCAGCAGAAGGCCCAGACGGACGCGGCGCTCGGCCAGCGTCATGTGCTCTTCGGTGGGCTCGATGCTGCCGTGGTTGTGGCCGTGCTCTTCGGGATGATCCTCGTGCCACAACTGGTGCGCGATCTGGCTTGCCTCGGCAGTCACGAGCGAGGCGGGCAGGTCGAACTTGACCATCGCGTCAAGCTGGTCGAGCAGGGCACGCTTCATCACGGCGCGCGAGGCGCCCTTATACTCGGCCTCGAGCCGCTCGGCGATCTGGCCCTTCAGCGCATCAAGCGACTCGGCGCCGTACTTCTTGGCAAGCTCGTCGTCGACCTCGGCGGCCTTCGGTGCCTTCACCTCCTTTACGGTGCAGGCGAAGACGGCGTCCTTGCCGGCCAGGTGCTTGGCGCCGTAGCTTTCCGGGAAGCTCACGTTGACCGTGACCTCCTGCCCGGCCTTCGCGCCGACGAGCTGAGCCTCGAAGCCCGGGATGAACGAGTTCGAGCCCAGCACCAACGGATAGTCTTCGGCGGCACCGCCCTCGAACGCCTCACCGTCGACCGAGCCCTTGAAGTCGATCACGACCTGGTCGCCATCGGCCGCCTTGGCCCCCGCCTTGCGCGGCTCGAACGCCTGCGACGAACTTGCGAGGTTGGCCAGCGCGTCATCGACCGACGCCGCATCGGCCTCGACCGTCAGGCGTTCCAGCGTGATCGCCGCCGGGTCGAAGTCCGGGATCTCGGGCAGCGCCTCGTAGTGCATTTCGACCACGACATCCTGACCTTCGGCCCAGGTTTCGCCGCCCACCATCTTCACTTCGGGCTGAAGCGCGGGGCGGTCGCCCGACGCCTCGAAATGCGCCTTCATCGCGCCGTCGATAGCTTCCTGCATGGCGTCACCGATCAAACGCGGACCGAACTGCTTGCGGAGCATCGGCAGCGGCACCTTGCCCTTGCGAAAGCCCTTCATCTCGACCTCGGGCTGCGCCTCGACGAGCTTTTCCTGCACCTTGGCATCGAGCTCGGCCGCGGTGACCGTGATCGTGTAGGCGCGCTTCAGACCGTCGTTCAGGGTCTCGGTAAGCTGCATTCCTTCGTCCTTCTTCTTTCCGGCACGACCCGCCGCGCAAAGCGCCGACTGCATCGTCCCTGGCGTGACATCTGGCCGTCCACCCCGACCCGCGGAAAGCGCGAGGCCGCCCGGGAAAACCGGGGCGGGCAAATCCCGCGCCTTCTAGCAAAGGGCCGCGCCGCGCGCGAGGGGGAATCTGCAAGGCCCCCAGCGTAGATCCCCGCGCGCAAATCCCTGCGCGTAAACCGGGTGGGCAGACCGGGCGCATTAACCGGGCTGCAAGCACATCCTCGGCATGCTATGGCAAGGCAGGCATGAACGGGGGCTTCATGGCGACGGAAACGGTCTGGATGCTCGGCGCGTCGCGCGTCGGCGTGTCGGGGGGCGGGCAGCTCAGCGGGCTGACGCAGGGCAACGGCGCGCACCTTGTCGGCCGCACCCTTACGCTTGCAGGGCCGGACTGGCAGCAGACCCACCTGACCGACGACGACACCACGTTCGACGACAACGACACCTCGCAGCGCCTTGCCGGCACGCAGCAGATCGACGGGGTGACCTATGCGGGCGGCACCGTGGTCGAGGCGGAATACAGGCTGATCCTGCGCGATGCCGCCACCGGCCAGCAGTGGGAAGTGTTCGGCTACAACCTCGTGAACTCGAACCCCACCTTCGCCACGATCGAGGGGCTCGCCTTTCGCGGCGGGGTCGGACAATTCCCGCCCATCGGGCGGCCGCTGACGGTCATCAGTGCTACCGAGGGGCCGGACCGGACTCTGGCCTATCCGCAACTCGCCTCGCCGCCCTGCTTCACGCCGGGCGCGCTGATCCTGACACCCGACGGCGAGCGCCCGGTCGAGGCTTTGCGCGTGGGCGATCTTGTCTCGACGCTTGATGCGGGCGATCAGCCGCTCGTCTGGACGGGCTATCTGACAGTGCCTGCGGCGCAGGTGGCGGCCTGCCCCGCCTTCCGCCCGGTGCGGATCGGGCGCGGTGCGCTGGGGGGCGGCCTGCCCCGGCGCGATCTGATCGTCTCGCGCCAGCACAGGATGCTGATGGGCGGCGCGCGGGCCGAACTTCTGTTCGGTGCGCCCGAGGTGCTGGTGGCGGCGCGCCATCTCGCCGGGCGGCTGGACGGGGTGTCGCTGCTCGACGGGCTCGCGGACGTGACCTATCACCACATCATGTTCGTGCGGCATCACGTGATCTGGGCCGAGGGGGCCGCGACGGAAAGCTTCTCGCCCGGCGACCTCGCCCTGCTGCCCGAGGCGACGCTCGCCGAGGTGTCGCTTGCCCGCACGGGCCAGCGACGACCGGCACCCGCGCGACGCGCCCTCGCTGCGTGGGAAGCGGCGCTTCTCATCGCCTGATCTGGTGCGCGTGATGGCACTGAGAGGTAGTTGCCCGGCGCCCCGGCGCTCACATATATTCTATACCTTACATATGGTTAGGGTCATACACGACCTGACGCGTCCCAAGCGATCCCGCACGGCTTGGGGAGAAGCCGAGGGAAACGATATGCCAAAACTTGGCTCGTTGCTCGTCAAGTCAGCGCCTCCCGGCAAGCATTGGGACGCCGATGGCCCCCGTCTGATCAACCGGATAGATGGCGGCCGGCAGTGGGTCTTCCGCGACACCATCCATGATCGCCAACGGGAAATGGCGCGACTACGAGACGAGCGCTCGCTTTGCTATGCTGAGTCGGTCTCCGTGCCAGCCCGGAGCACTACATTTGCGATGGCTCCCGCCGCCGCAACGAAGATGCCGATCCCGCAGATGATGTAGAAGATAGTGAAGAGCTTTCCGATGCCGGTCTGCGGAGCAAAATCTCCGTAGCCGACAGTGGCGATCGTCACCACCGAGAAGTACGCAGAGTCGAGAAGCGACCATCCTTCGACGAACCAATAGAAGATGGTTGCCACGCTGATCAGCGCGAGCGTCAGAGCGAGCACTCCTTGCACCTCCGGAGCGCGGACGGCGACCCTGAAGCCCCAGAACAGGCGCTTGACGTTGGAGAAGAGGTGCATCGGTGCCTCGCAAGAAAACTGATAAGCGGCTTCAGGGGCCGGCGGGAAAGATAAACAAGGTCGATCGCAGAGACGGCCGAGGCCATGATTCCGTCGAGCGACGCATAGCTTTCGTGGTGCGGGTGGAGGGACTTGAACCCCCACGCCTTGCGGCGCCAGAACCTAAATCTGGTGCGTCTGCCAATTTCGCCACACCCGCAACGGCCCGTCCGTAGCAAACCGCTCTCGTCTGCGCGAGTGAAATCATTGCCCCGGAACGGCCACAGGATTGCCGGATTCGCTCACCAGTCTGTGAACAGTCCTTCAGAGAAAGGCCCTGTCATGTCCCAGATGCTAGCAACCCCGGCAGTCGAAACCACGCTTCACATCGTCGACCTGCCGCGCGGCACGCCGGTGATGACCCTGGTGGGAGAGTTGGCCGTCGAAAGGATGGCGGCGGGCGACCGTGTCATCACGCGATCGGGGGCCATGAGCGTCGCGGGGGTCGAAGGGCACGCGGTCGCAGGCGTCGCAATGATCCTGATCTCGGCCCGGGCGCTAGGCCATGACAGGCCGGATCACGACCTGCTGCTGCCGGCCGATCAGGCGCTGCTGGTGCGGGGCTGGCGGGCCCACGCGCTGTTCGATGCGGATCAGGCGGTCGTCCCGGCCGAGCGGCTGATCGACGGCACCTACGTCCGCAAGGCGCCTTCCGCCGATCTCTGGCTGGTCCGCCTGCGCCTGCCGCGCGCGGCTGTGCTTCAGGTCGGTGGTCTCGACATCCCGACGCGGGCCGTCCCGGTGATCGCCGCGACCGCCTGAGCGCCTCAGGCCAGAAGCCTGCGGAACACCTTCGGCAGTTCCTCGGGCAGGTCTTCGGCGATCAGCCCCGGACCGAAGGATCGCGCGCAGGCCAGATGCAGCCAGACCGCCGTCTCTGCCGCATCCATCGGCGCGAACCCCCGCGCCAGAAGGCCCGTGACAAAGCCCGCAAGGACATCGCCCGATCCGGCGGTTGCAAGCCACGGTGCCGCCTGGCCGTCCTCGGCAGTGGTGACCGCACAGCGTCCGTCCGGCCCGGCGATCACCGTGTCCGGCCCCTTGTAAAGCACCACGCAGCCCACCCGCGCCGCTGCCTCGCACGTCGCATCGGCCTTGGAATAGACGCCCCCCCCGGTTGCAGGCGCCGCCAACTTTTCGGCGATGTCGGGAAAAAGCCGGGCGAACTCGCCGGCATGGGGGGTCAGGATGCAGCGGCCGTGCAATGCCGCGAAGAGGTCAGGGCGGCGCGACAGGATGGTAAGGGTGTCGGCGTCGAGGACCGTCGCACGCGCCTCTTGCCCTTCCCCTCTCCTATAGGAGAGCGGAGGCGGCTCATCACCAGCCGCCAAGTTCGGCTCGACCGTCGGCGCTGTCGACAGGCCGCCGCCCGTCTCTCCGCCCCGGAGAGGGGCCGGGGGAGAGGCCGGCGCAACCACCAAAGCCGCCGCGACCAGTCCCTCGGCCCGCTCGTCAAGCCCTAACCCCGGACCGAGGCAGAGGGCGTTGATGCGCGTGTCCTCCAGCAGCCGAGCCAGCGCTGCCCCGTCGCCCACCTCGCGCAGCATCACGGCATCCAGACGCGCCGCATGTTCGGCCATCGCCGCGGGTGGACAGCCAACCGTTACCAGCCCCGCACCGATCCGCAGCGCGCCGCGCGCGGCCAGTCGGGCTGCCCCGCCCCGCCCCTCGGGGCCCGAAAGGATCAGGACATGCCCGTGCGTGTATTTGTGCCCGTCGCCGGCCTTTCGCAGCGCCGCAAGCATGTCCGGCCTGCAACCGATCGCGTGGGCGGGGCCGCCGGTCATGGCGCGACACGGCGCGAAACGCGCCACGATGCGCCGGCAGGGCTGTGGATTCTTTTTTCGCCCGCAAAGCAGGCAGAACGCCTTTTCAACAGGCAAAAGACGGCCTTTCCATCCCGCACCTTCCGCAACCACTCTGGCCCCGATTGAAGCGCCCGGACGAAGCTGGTCAACGCTTTGAAAGGCGTATGGGGGAAGTCGTCTATGAAGAAGATCGAGGCGATCATAAAGCCGTTCAAGCTCGACGAGGTGAAGGAAGCCCTACAGGAAGCCGGCATCCAGGGCCTTTCGGTGACCGAGGTCAAGGGTTTCGGCCGCCAGAAGGGACATACCGAGCTTTATCGCGGCGCGGAATACGTTGTCGATTTCCTGCCCAAGGTGAAGATCGAGGTCGTGCTCGCGGATGACATGGTCGACGCTGCCGTGGCCGCCATCGTGGCCGCCGCCCGCACCGACAAGATCGGGGACGGCAAGATATTCGTTTCGCCGGTCGAGCAGGCCATCCGCATCCGCACCGGCGAGTCCGGCGACGACGCGATCTGAGACGAAAAGATCAGAGCCGGCCGGCGCTGCCGCGCCAGCCCAAAACATCCATCAAGAAGGGGAATGACCGATGAAGACCGTCGCGGACGCGATGAAACTCATGAAGGACGAGGAGGTCGAATATGTCGACATCCGCTTCACCGACCCCAAGGGCAAGCTTCAGCATGTGACGCTGGTGGCCGATCTCGTGGACGAGGACTTCTGGGAAGAAGGCTTCATGTTCGACGGCTCGTCCATCGCCGGATGGAAGTCGATCGACCAGTCCGACATGAAGCTGATCCCCGACGCGGGCTCGGTCTACATCGATCCCTTCTATGCCGAAAAGACGCTCTGCGTGCATTGCGTCGTAGTAGAGCCCGACACCGGCGAGGCCTATAGCCGCTGCCCGCGCCAGACGGCGCTGAAGGCCGAAGCCTACCTCAAGTCGTCGGGCATCGGGGACGCCGCCTACTTCGGTCCCGAGGCCGAGTTCTTCCTGTTCGACGATGTCCGCTACTCGGTCACGCCGCGCAAGGTCGCCTACGAGATCGACGCCGAGGCCGCCGCCTGGAACACCGACACCGTGACCGAAGGCGGCAACTACGGCCACCGCGCGGGCCACAAGGGCGGCTACTTCCCGGTCAACCCGGTAGACGAAGCGCAGGACATCCGCGGCGAGATGCTCTCAACCATGAAGCGCATGGGCATCCGCGTCGACAAGCACCACCACGAGGTCGCGACCTGCCAGCACGAGCTCGGGATGATCTTCGGCGGGCTTCTGGAGCAGGCCGACAACATCCAGAAATACAAGTACGTCATCCACAACGTGGCCCACGCCTACGGCAAGACCGTGACCTTCATGCCCAAGCCGATGAAGGGCGACAACGGGTCGGGCATGCACGTCAACATGTCGATCTGGAAGGGCGGCAAGCCGCTGTTCGCGGGCGACAAGTATGCCGATCTCAGCCAGGAGGCGCTGTGGTTCATCGGCGGCATCCTCAAGCACGCCAAGGCGCTGAACGCGATCACGAACCCCGCGACCAACAGCTACAAGCGTCTGATCCCGGGTTTCGAGGCGCCGGTGCTGCGCGCCTATTCGGCCCGTAACCGCTCGGGCTGCGTCCGTATTCCGTGGACCGAAAGCCCCAAGGCCAAGCGTGTCGAGGCCCGCTTCCCCGATCCGTCGGCGAACCCCTATCTCGCCTTCTCGGCGCTGCTGATGGCCGGTCTCGACGGGATCAAGAACAAGATTGACCCAGGCCCGGCCAGCGACAAGGACCTCTACGACCTGCCGCCCGAAGAACTGGCGGCGATCCCGACGGTGTGCGGCAGCTTGCGCGAAGCGCTTGAAGAGCTTGAAAAGGATCACGACTTCCTGCTCGCAGGCGACGTGTTCACCAAGGACCAGCTCGAGGGCTACATGGCGCTCAAGTGGGAGGAGGTCTATGCCTACGAGCATACGCCCCACCCGGTCGAATACCTGATGTATTACTCCTGCTGACGCCCGCGTCGGTCAGGTAAGGGGCGCGCTTCGGTGCGCCCCTTTTTCATTGGTGCTACGGCACAGGACAATCCGGCCAAAGCCCGCCCCGCCTTCGCCGCGGCTTCCGCCCCGTTCCGCCCCGAACACCCGGTATTCGAAGGCTCGGGGAAACAAAAACCGGTTCTCGGCCCCGCTGTCATTGCGGCAGAAACGGGGCCTCGTTTCGGTTAACATCACGGTTATTCCACAATGCCTGCCCATTCGCGGCTCAATCGCGCGTCAAGCCATGCTCAACAGACTGGCTGGAGGACCCGCCATGCAGACCGTCAAGGCGAGCACGATCGCGCAACTGCTCTTCACGGACACCCCGGCGCTGGACTTTGCGTCCGTGGTGCGTGACGTCGACGGCGCACTGTCGGACCGAACGCGGGCCCGGCGCAAGCTGGACCTCCAGGAACCCGGGATCGCGATGTTCGACCTTGACGGTGCGCGCATCGCCCTCGGCTATGCCGACGATCTGCCGGGGCCGCACCATGCCTGCCTGACCGTCTCGGTCGGGCGGACGGCCCCGGCCTCGGTTCCCGCCGGCCTCGAGGGGCGGGGCGCGCTCTGCCGCAAGCTGACCACCCAACTCGTCGAGCGGCACCTGCCCGACGAGGTCCTCTGGCACGAGATCAACGACACTGTGACGCCCGAGGTGATCGGGCGCATGCTGGCCGCGCTGTCGCACGCCCCCGTCGCCCGGCACGATGCCACGGTCGAGGTCGACCGCCTGATGGAGAGGATGGCCGCCGAACTCAAGGACCGCGTCGCCCAGCCCGCCTTCCCTGCAGTCGGCGCGGAGCCTGCCGTGCCGCACCGTGCCGCTCTGCCGCCCGCCCCGGCCCCGTCGGAACCCCGGCCCGCCCTTCCGCCGGCCCCCGCCCTGCCGCCGGCCCCCGCGATCCAGATTGCCACGCCGCCGCTGTTTATCAGGCAGGCCGGATTGTCCCAGCGGCAACCGGGCGCGCAAAGGACCGGGCGTCCCGAGGAAAATCTCTCGCGCGTCCGCTCGGCGCTCTACGATCCCGCGCCACGCCGGGACCTGCCCTCGACCCCGCTCCGCCTTGCGACCCATGCGATGAACGCGAGCCTTGTCGCGGTCGCGCTGCCGATCGGCGCGGCCCTCATGGCCTATTCGATCATCAAGGGCGAGGATATGCGGGTGACCGGGCGGGTTATGGTGCTGACCGGCGGCCTGCTCGCCCTACGCGAAAGCGGCGTCATCATCTTCGCCTGACGTCAGTCCGCCTTGGCCGCCATCAGCGCCGCCTCGGCGTCGGGCGGAAGCTTGCGCCGTTCGATCACATAGGTGTGGATCGAGAACAGGACGGCGCCCGTCCGGGGCAGCCGCACGAGGCATTGCCGCTCCGAGCGCAGGTAGGTCTGGTCGCGGGCCGGCTGCCGGGGGTCCTTCTCACTGTGCGGATGGAAAAGGCGCGGGTCGTCGTAAAGATTGAAGTTGCCGCGCACGAGCGGCTGGCCGGGACGGATCGCATCGAAGAGCCGCTGCACCCGGCGCGCGATATCGGCATCATAGGTTTCGACCGGCACATGGATACGGCCGAGCGGGTGGCCGATCTTCTCGGCCAGCGTCCAGCTTGCCGGAAAGCACAGGATCGCGCCGGTCAGCACATGCTCAGGCCCGTCGGCCTCCATCAGGCAGAGGTCCTCCTGCACGAGGCGCCCCAGCGTCAGAAGGGGCGCCGCGGGATCGAGCGGCACGACGACGCCATCGGGACGGCGCACCTCGCCCGCCCCGACCGCATATCCCGGCGCGTGGGCGAGCTTTTCCAGCACCCGCGCATAAAGCTCGTCCGCCGCCTGGCGCGCTGCGGGCAAAAGCGCGTGAACAAGCTCGGGGGTGGTGGCGATCAGGCGATCCCGCTCGGCCATTTGCCGGGCAAACGCCTCGTCGACTTGCAACCAGGCGTCGTCCTGAAGCGGCTGGATGCCGGGCAGACGGCGCGTATGGGGGTCGATCCACGGCAGGAAGGACAGCGAGGACAGCAGGGCGTCGGTCATGGCTGCGTCATAGCCCCGCGCCTGGCCTGAAGATAGCGTGATCGCGACCCCACCGGTCGCCCGCAGGACCTGCCATCACCCCACGCCAAGAAGCCGGATCGCCCGGTCCTGGTCGAGCAGCCACAGCAGCGCCCGCGCCGCCTGCCCGCGCGGTCCGGACAGCGCGGGATCGTCCGCCAGCAGCTTGCGCGCATCGCTTTGCGCGACCGCCATCAGCGCCGCCTGACGCTCGAGGTCGGCCACGCGAAAGCGCGGCAGGCCCGACTGCGCCGTGCCGATCAGGTCACCCGCGCCGCGCATCGCAAGATCCTCTTCGGCGATGCGAAAGCCGTCCTCGGTGTCGCGCAACGCCGTCAGCCGCCGCAGCCCGGCCTCGTTCAGCGGGGCCTGATACATCAGAAGACAGGTCGAGGCTGCCGAGCCGCGCCCCACCCGGCCCCGCAACTGGTGCAACTGCGCGAGACCGAAGACCTCGGCCCGTTCGACCACCATGATCGAGGCGTTGGGCACGTTCACCCCGACCTCGATCACCGTGGTCGCGACCAACACCTTCGTCTGCCCCGCCTCAAAGCGGGCCATAGCGGCATCCTTGTCGGCGGGCGGCATCTGGCCGTGGACGAGCCCCACGACGCCCTCGCCGAGTGCCGCACGAAGCGCCGCGAACCGCGCCTCAGCGCTTGCGTAGTCGACCACCTCGCTGTCCTCGACCAGCGGGCAGACCCAGTAGGCCTGCCGCCCCTCGGCGACCGCACGGGCCAGATGCGCCACGACCTCGTGCAGTCGTCCGGCCTCGACAAGTGCCGTGCGGATCGGCAGACGCCCGGCAGGCTTCTCATCCAGCACCGAAACATCCATGTCGCCGTAGCTGGCAAGCGCCAGGCTGCGCGGGATCGGCGTCGCGGTCATCACGAGCACATCGGCCGCTGCCCCCTTGGCCCCCAGTTCCATCCGCTGCGCCACGCCGAAGCGGTGCTGCTCGTCGACCACGGCAAGGCGCAGGTCGTGAAAGGCCACGTCCTTCTGGAAGACCGCATGGGTGCCCACGAGAACCTGCGTCCGCCCCGCCGCGAGGTCCGCCAGCTTCGCTGCCCGCTCGGCCCCCTTGTCGCGCCCGGTCAGCAGCACAAGCCGCACCCCCGCTGCCTCGGCAAGCGGGGCAAGACCCGCCGCGTGCTGGCGGGCAAGGATCTCGGTCGGGGCCATCATCACGCCCTGCCCGCCCGCCTCGACCGCGATCAGAAGTGCCAGAAAGGCGACCAGCGTCTTGCCCGACCCCACATCGCCCTGCAAAAGCCGGTTCATCCGCATCGGAGACCGCATGTCTGCCGCGATCTCGGTCACCGCGCGGGACTGGGCGGCGGTCGGGCGATAGGGCAGCGCCGCCAGCACGCGACCCTGCAAGGCCCCGTTCCCGACGCTTGCCCGACCCTTGCCCCTCCGCTTCGAGGCGCGCGCAAGGGCCAGAGTCAACTGGTGCGCGAAGAACTCGTCATAGGCCAGCCGCTGCCGGGCGGGCGTCGTCGGCGCGAAATCGGCGGGGCCGGCGGGCGCGTGCACCTGCCGGATCGCCTCGGCCCAGTCGGGCCAGCCCTCGCGCGCCTTCTGGCCGGGGTCGATCCACTCGGCCAGCCCCGGCAGACGCGCCAGCGCCGCGGCGGCGGCCCGTGCAACCACCTTTTGGGTGACCCCTGCGGCCAGCGGATAGACCGGCTCGTAGGGCGGCAGCTCGGCGGCCTCTTCGGGGCGCAGGACGTGATCGGGGTGTACCATCTGTGCGATGCCGTCGAACAGCTCCACCCGGCCCGAGATCAGGCGGCGCTGGCCCGTCGGCAGCAGCGACGACAGGAATTCGCCCCGCGCGTGGAAGTAGACAAGCTGGAACTCGAGCGCCGCGTCGCGAACCATGATGCGGTAGGGGCGGCCCTTCAGGCGGGGCGGCAGGTGCAGCCCGACCTCGACCTCGACCGTGACGGTGGCAGGCGGGATCACGTCGCGCACGCTGGCCTTGCGGCTGCGGTCGACGCCGGAATGGGGCAACAGGTAAAGAAGGTCCTTGGGACGCTCCACTCCAAGGGCCGTAAGTGCCTTGGCGGTCTTTGGCCCGACACCCTCCAGCGTCTCGAGGTCGGCGAACAGCGGGAACAGGCTTTCGGGCCGGCTCATGCCGTGCCGATCAGGGCAAGCCAGGCATCCTCGTCGATCACCGTCACGCCAAGGTCGGCGGCTTTGGTGGCCTTCGAGCCCGCCCCCGGCCCCGCCACCAGGTAGTCCGTGCGTGCGCTGACCGACCCTGCGACCTTGGCCCCCAGCGCCTCGGCCCGCGCCTTGGCCTCGGCCCGCGTCATCCGCTCGAGCGTGCCGGTGAAGACCACGGTCTTGCCTGCGACCGGGCTGTCGGCAGGCGCGCGGGCGTGGACGTCGAGCACCTCGAGATGCGCCACGAGCGCGTCGATCGCAGCCCGCTCCGCCCCCTGGTGCAGGGTCGTCACGACCGAGGCGGCAAGCACATGCCCGACCCCGTCGATTGCGTTGAGTTCAGCCCAGTCGGCCCCCTGCCCGACCTCGGCCCGCGTCATCGCCGCCTCGAAGGCGGCCCAGGAGTGGTAGTGGCTAGCCAGAAGCTGCGCCGAGGTTTCGCCCACATGGCGGATGCCAAGCGCGAAGATCAGCCGGTTCAGCGGGATGCGCCGCCGTTCGTCGATTGCGTCGAAGAGGTTCGCTGCCGACTTTTCGCCCCAGCCTTCGCGGTTGCGAAGCTGTTGCAGGCCGCTGCCGAAGCGGTCGCGCAGAGTGAAGATGTCGGCGGGGGTCCGAATCCAGCCGTCGCGCCAGAACGCCTCGACCTGCTTTGCCCCCAACCCCTCGATGTCGAAGGCCGCACGGCTGACGAAGTGCTTCAGCCGCTCCACCGCCTGCGCGGGGCAAACAAGGCCGCACGAGCAGCGCCGCACTGCGTCGCCCGCCTCGCGCACAGCGTCCGAGCCGCATTGCGGGCAGACCGTCGGGAAGGCGTAGGGCACCGCCCCCTCAGGGCGGCGGGCGAGGTCGACGGCGGCGACCTTGGGGATCACGTCGCCCGCCCGGTAGACCTGCACCCAGTCGCCCACACGGATGTCCTGTCCGCCCCGGATCGGCTGGCCGCGCGCGTCACGGCCAGCGATGTAATCCTCGTTGTGCAGCGTCGCGTTCTGCACAACGACCCCACCCACCGTGACCGGCGAGAGGCGCGCCACGGGTGACAGCGCGCCGGTGCGTCCGACCTGGATGTCGATCGCCTCGAGCCGCGTCCAGGCAAGTTCCGCCGGAAACTTGTGCGCGATGGCCCAGCGGGGGGTCGACGAGCGAAAGCCGAGGCGGCGTTGCAGGCCAAGGTCATCGACCTTGTAGACCACGCCGTCGATATCGTAGCCGAGCGTCGCGCGCTGCGCCTCGATCGCCGCGTGCCGGGCCAGCATCTCGGCGGGGCCAGAGCAGAGGCGGATGAGCGGATTGACGGGAAAGCCAAGCGTCGCAAGGCGCGCCAGCGCGCCCGACTGCGTGTCGGCGAGCGGTTCCGACAGCGACCCCCAGGCATAGGCGAAGAAGCGCAGCGGGCGGGCCGCCGTGATCGCGGGGTCAAGCTGGCGCAGCGAGCCTGCAGCCGCGTTGCGCGGATTGGCGAAGGTTTTGCCGCCCGCCGCCGCCTGGCGGGCGTTCAGGGCGGCGAAATCGGCATGGGTCATGTAGACCTCGCCGCGCACCTCGAGCAGGTCCGGCGCAGCCGACAGCCGCTGCGGGATGTCGGCGATCGTGCGCGCGTTCTCGGTCACGTTCTCGCCCGTCTCGCCGTCACCGCGCGTCGCCGCCTGCACCAGCCGCCCGCCCTCGTAGCGCAGCGACAGGGAAAGCCCGTCGATCTTGGGTTCCGCGACATAAGCCAGCGCCTCGTCGGACGGCACGCCAAGGTAGCGGCGCACCCGCTCGTCGAACTCGGCGATGTCGGCCTCGGCGAAGGCGTTCTCGAGGCTGAGCATCCGCACCTCGTGGCGGACCTTGGCAAAGCCTTCGGCCAAGGGCGCGCCGATCTGGTCCGAGGGACTGTCGCCGCGCTTCAGATCGGGAAACCGCGCCTCGATGGCCGCGTTGCGGGCCTTGAGCGCATCATAGTCGGCGTCGGTAAGCTCTGGTGCATCCTCGGTGTGGTAGGCGAGGTTCGCCTCGGCCAAGAGCAGCGCAAGCCGTGCGAGTTCGTCTGCCGCCTCGGCCTGCGTCAACGCCTCGACAGGCTTGCCAAGTGCCATCGCGCCCTCCTCGGCCGTTGCCCCGCAGGTTTATGGGGACGCCCGGCCAAGGTCCAGACGCTTCGCGCGTCACGCCCCTGCGGCGAGGCGGCGCTGCGTTTGCAGGCCCGGATCGCGCAGCACATAGCCCCGCCCCCAGACCGTCTCGATGTGATTTTGCCCACCCGTGGCTTCGGCGAGCTTCTTCCGCAACTTGCAGATGAAGACGTCGATGATCTTCAATTCCGGCTCGTCCATGCCGCCGTAAAGATGGTTAAGGAACATCTCTTTCGTCAGGGTTGTCCCCTTGCGAAGGCTGAGGAGTTCCAGCATCTGGTATTCCTTGCCCGTCAGATGGACCGTGCGGCCTTCGACATCCACGGTCTTCGCATCGAGATTGACGTTGATCGTACCAGTGCGGATCACGGATTGCGCGTGGCCTTTGGACCGGCGGATGATTGCGTGGATGCGCGCGACAAGCTCTTCGCGGTGGAAGGGTTTCGTCATGTAGTCATCGGCGCCAAAGCCGAAGCCCTTGATCTTGTTGTCGGTATCGTCTGCACCCGACAGGATCAGGATGGGCGTCTCGATCCGTGCGAGGCGCAATTGGCGCAGTACCTCATGCCCGTTCATGTCTGGCAGATTCAGGTCGAGCAGGATGAGATCGTAATCGTAGAGCTTTGCAAGATCGATCCCCTCCTCACCCAGGTCGGTGCAATAGACGTTGAGGTTGGCATGGGTAAGCATCAGTTCGATGCTGCGGGAAGTGGTCGGATCATCCTCGACAAGCAGTATTCGCATTCTCGCGTCTCCGGGCAGGGGCCTTGGTCAAAGATTACCCTGACGGGCAATGGTTAACTGCAGGTTACCTTGACAGCCGACTCGCGAAAAACAACTCAAAGTTGCCGATACTTCTGGATGGTCGTGACCTTGAGGGCATTTTCACCATGGGTCTGGACGGCCTTGAACCACAGGCCCAGCTCTTCTTCCGACAGGGCATAACGCTCCATCGCCTCGGACTGGGTGATCAGGCCGTGGATGACCGCCTTGACGACCAGCGCCTTGCGGCTGGCGACCCAACGCCGGGTCTCGGCAGGTGGGAGGTCGGCGCGGGTAAGCACGCTTCCATCGGGCAGCATCACCTGCCGGGGGCCATCGACGCGTTTGAGAAACATGGGTGATCCCTCGAATTTCGAGGAATCTTGCAGATCAGGCTTAACTGCGCGTGAAACGAGGGGTTGAGAGTGTCGAGACTTTTCATATATTTCGGCGGACCTCGCGGGCCTGTCCCGCCATCCCCCCGGACACAGACCCATGCCGCTCGATCAGCCGCTCAATTCTCTCGGCTTTGCCAAGCCGCCGCGCGACACGCGCGTGGTCGTCGCCATGTCGGGCGGCGTCGACAGCTCGGTCGTGGCCGCCGAGCTTGCGGTGCAGGGCTATGACGTGGTGGGTGTCACGCTTCAGCTTTACGACCATGGTGCTGCGCTGGCGAAGAAGGGGGCCTGCTGCGCGGGCCGCGACATCCACGACGCGCGCCGCGTGGCCGAGACGATGGGCTTTCCGCACTATGTCCTCGATTACGAGAACATGTTCCGCGAGGCTGTGATCGACGAGTTCGCCGACGCCTATCTTGCGGGCGCGACCCCGGTGCCCTGCATCCGCTGCAACGAGCGGGTCAAGTTCCGCGATCTTCTGGCGACGGCCAAGGACCTCGACGCGGACTGCATGGCGACGGGGCATTATATCCAGCGCAAGATGGGCCTTTCGGGGCCGGAACTGCACCGTGCGGCGGACCCCGCGCGCGACCAGAGCTACTTCCTCTTCTCGACCACGCCCGAGCAGTTGGGCTACTTGCGCTTCCCGCTGGGCCACCTGGCCAGCAAGGCCGAGACGCGGGCGCTTGCCGCGCGCCACGGGCTGCCGGTCGCCGACAAGCCCGACAGCCAGGACATCTGCTTCGTGCCGAACGGCGACTATGCCTCGGTGATCCGCAAGCTGCGCCCCGGTGCCGCCGATCCGGGCGAGGTCGTCGATATGGAGGGCACCGTCCTCGGGCGGCACGAGGGGGTGATCCACTACACCATCGGCCAGCGGCGCGGACTTGGCATCGGCGGACAGGCCGATCCGCTCTATGTCGTGCGGCTCGAGCCCGAGACGCGGCGCGTGGTGGTTGGGCCGAAGGCTGCGCTCTCGACGCGGCGGGTGCCGCTGCGCGAGATCAACTGGCTGGGCGACGCGCCCTTTGCCTCGCGCGCCGAATGGGAGGTCGCGGTCAAGGTCCGCTCGACCCGCGAGCCGCGCGCGGCAATCCTGCGGCCTGTCAGCGCGACCGAGGCCGAGGTCGAGCTTTTGTCGCCCGAAGAGGGCGTGTCGCCGGGTCAGGCCTGCGTCTTCTACGCGCCCGAGGGCAGCCGCGTGCTGGGCGGCGGCTGGATCTGGCGCGGGCGTTGAACAACACCCCTACCTGGCGATCGCCCCTAGAACGGACCGCGCCGCGCGCAGTCCCGGAGGCTCGCCCCCTGCCCCCAAGCGGTCCATGGTCACGGCCATCGCTGCGCGCTGCGCCTCGCGTGCCGCGCCGTCCACCAGAAGTTCGAGCAGCGCCGGGGCGATAAGGTCGGCCCGGCAGCGCGGACCCAGGAACTCGGGCACCACGCGCGTCTCGGAGACAAGGTTCACCAGCGTCACGGTGTCGATCCGCGCCATCCGGCGCATCAGCCACATCGTGACGGGGTGCATGTCATAGGCGACGACCATTGGCACCCCGACCGCCGCAAGCTCGAGCGAGACGGTCCCCGAAGCCGCCAGCGCCACATCGGCGGCAGCAAAGGCGGCGCGCCTGTCCTGCGGCGCCTCGACGATCAGGGGGCGGATCGGCCAGTCGGCGGTCAGCGCGCCCACCAGCCCCGCGACCGCGCGCAGCGTCGGCAGCACGACCCGCGCCTCGGGGTGGCGCGCCTTCACCTCGGCCAGCACGCCGCCGATGACCGGGGCGAGGCGCGTGATCTCGCCCCGCCGCGAGCCGGGCAGTGCGAGGACCACGGGGCCGCCGCCAAGCGCCGCGCGAAAGGCCGCGACCTCGCGCGCGGTCGCGCGCGGCTCGGTCACGACGGGATGGCCCACGAAATCGCAGGTCATGCCCGCCGCCGTCATGTAGGGCGGCTCGAAGGGCAGAAGGGCAAGCACATGGTCGATCACGCGCGCCATCTTCGCCGCCCGCCCCGGTCGCCACGCCCACACAGAGGGGGCGACGTAATGGATGGTGCGGATCGCGGGATTGGCCGCCCGGACGCGGGCCGCGACACGCAGGCCGAAATCGGGGCTGTCGATGGTGACCAGTGCTGCGGGTGCTGCGGCCAGCACATCCTCGGCAGTCTCGGCGATCCGCCGCTTCAGGTGGCGATACTTCGGCAGCACCTCGGCGATGCCCATGACGGACAGCTCGTCCATCGGAAACAGGCTCGCCATCCCCTCGGCCTGCATCAGCGGCCCGCCAATGCCCCGGAATGCCACCCCCGGCGAAAGGGCGCGCAGCCCGGCCATCAGCGCGGCCCCAAGCCGGTCGCCCGACGCCTCGCCTGCCACGAGGTAGAGCGTCACCTCGCCCACAGGAACAGGCCCGCCGCCTGCGCTGCGGCGACCGTGGCGGTCCGGTCGAGCAAGAGAACACCCCCCGCCTCCCAGGCGATGCCGCCAAGGCCCGCCGCCGCCGCCCGCGCCACCGTCGCGGGGCCCAAGGCGGGCAGGTCAACGCGGCGGTCCTGACCGGGCTTGGGGGCCTTGTAGAGCAGCCCGCGTGCGCCCTGCGGGTCAGGCCGCAGGCCGGGCAGGCGCGCCACCGCATCCAGCATCGCATCGGTGCCGGGCAAGGCCTCGACCGCGAGACAAAGCCCCTGCGCCACGACGGCCCCCTGCCCCACATCGACCGCGCCGAGGGCCGCCACGATCGCCACGGCCCGGTCGGCATCGCGCCGGTCCGCGTCGGTGACGGTGCCACACAGCACGCCCGCGCCCGGCACGAGGTCGGGCACTGCGTCGGCGACGCCCACAACCTCGAATCCCTCGTCCTCGAACAAGCCGATCACTGTGCGGAGTGCTGCGTCGTCGCCCGCCTGCATCGCACCCAGAAGCACCGGCACAAGCTGCGCCGTCGCTGCATCGAACAGCGCGGGGTCCAGACGCGGCCTCTGCACCGCCCCGGCGAAAAGCACTCGCTTCACGCCCTCGTCGGTCAGGTGGCGGAGGAAGGGCACCAGCCGCTCGATCCGGAACGTCAGGTCCGGGGCGATCCCGTCGGGCGAAAAACCCTCGAGCGCCGCGATGAGCGGTCGATCCGGCAGGGCTGCGGCAACGAGGAACGGCAAGGCGCCCCGCCCGGCGATGACCGCGAGCCGCGTCATTTCGGGGTCAGGAACGAACGGTCGCTTTGCGACAGGATGAACTCGGTGATCT
>JANPJD010000100.1:0-17517 GCA_031425325.1 Rhodobacterales bacterium
ATGATCCCCTCCTTGGCCAGGATCAGCTTCCAGGCATAGACCTTCACCAGGTAGGACGACCACAAGGGCAGCATGATGCCGAGGTAGAACACCGCCTTCCACCGCCCCCGCGCATAGCGCGCCGAGTAGTAGGCGATGGGAAAGGCGATGATTGCGCAGCCCACCGTCACCGCCGCCGACATCAGAAGCGTGCGCAGGATGATGTCGAAATTCGACGGACGCAGCAGCTCGGCATAGGTCTTGAGCGTGAATTCCGGCACCACAAGGCCGGAAAACTCGTCGATCGAATAGAAGGACTGCAGCAGCAGCGCCACCAGCGACCCCAGATACACCAGCCCAAGCCAGATCAGCGGCGGGCTGATCAGCAGGATGAGCAAAAGGTTCGGCCGCCGCCAGAACAGCCCCGTCAACCGGTCCGCCCAGCCCCGCTCCACCATGACTGCTGGTGCCGTCATGCCCCTCTCGCCCCTTCATCTTTGCAAAAATATCCCGGGGGGTGAGGTGCCAGTGGCACCGAGGGGGGCAGCGCCCCCCTGCCCGGCCCGCCGAAGGACGCGCCAGCGGACATCACGCCTCCCCCGCCATGACGTGCAAGGCAGCCGGATCAAAGCCGAGGCCCACCACTTCCCCTGTTGCAGGCGCGGCCTGGCCCGAGGGCACGAGCACCGCGACCTCCGCCCCCGCCGCCTGCACAGTCAGCCGTGTGCCTGCGCCAAGGTAACGCCGCGCCGTCACCGGCCCGCCAAGCGGCGCCCCGGCGGCGGGCACCAGCCGCAGCGCCTCGGGGCGCAGCGACGACCAGGCTGCGGGGCCGCCGAGCGATTGTGTCACAGCGGGCGGCAGCACGTTTGACGAGCCCACGAAATCAGCCACGAAGCGCGTGGCAGGGCGGGAATAGACCGCGTCAGGCGTGCCGATCTGCACGATGCGCCCCTCGTTGAACACCGCGAGGTGGTCGGCCATCGACAGCGCCTCGGACTGGTCATGCGTGACAAAGACGAAGGTGATCCCCAGCCGCTGCTGCAGGCCCTTCAGCTCCTCCTGCATCGCCTCGCGCAATTTCAGATCCAGCGCGCCGAGAGGTTCATCGAGCAAGAGCACCCGCGGCTCGTTCACCAGCGCGCGGGCCAGGGCCACGCGCTGGCGCTGGCCGCCCGACAGTTGGCCGGGCTTGCGGTCGCCGTAGCCGTCGAGATGCACGAGGCCCAGCATCTCCTCGGCCCGGGCGTGGCGCTGGCGGCGGTCCATCCCGCGGACCATCAGCCCATAGGCCACGTTGTCGCGCACGTTCATGTGCGGGAACAGCGCGTAGTCCTGAAAGACGGTGTTCACGTTGCGCCGGTTGGGCGGGATCGCTCCCGTATCCTCGCCGAAGATTCGCACCTCGCCGGTCGTCGGTTTCTCGAAGCCCGAGATCAGCCGCAGGCAGGTCGTCTTGCCCGAGCCCGAAGGCCCGAGCATCGCGAAGAACGATCCTTCGGCGATAGCAAGGTCCACGCCGTCGACGGCCCGCACGGGGCCGAAGTGTCGGGTGACGTTAAGAAATTCGACAGCGGCGGTCATGGGACACAATTCTCACAAGGAAATCGCGCCCCGGCGCAGGCCGGGGCCTCGATCAAGTGCTGAGCGCCGCTTTCCGGGCTGGCGCGGCGCGCAACCGCTAGGCCCCGGCCTGCGCCGGGGCGCGAGCCGCCGGTCAGCGCCCGCCGATCACACCGATGTAGTCGCTGACCCAGCGGTAGTAAGGGATGCAGGTGTCTTCCCCTTGAGAACAGTCGGCGGTCGGTGTCGTCCAGAAGCGGATCTTCTCGAAGTCGTCGAAGCCGTTGTTCGTGCAGCCCTCGGGCGTCAGCATCCCGCGCCCGTCGGTGCAGGCCGCCGGAACCGCCGGGTTCGCCCCGAACCACACTGCGAGGTCCGATTGCAGGTTCGACGACAGCGAATGCTCCATCCACATGTAGGCGCAGTTCGGGTTCTCGGCGTCGACATGCAGCATCGAGGTGTCGGCCCAGCCTGTGGCACCCTCCTGCGGGATCACCGAGGCCACTGGGAATTTCTCGGACTGCAGGATGTTGCGCTGGAACGGCCAGGTGCCGCTGGCGACCACGCCCTCGTTCTTGAAGTCGTCCATCTGGATGAAGGCATCATGCCAGTAGCGGCTGACCAACTCGCGCTGCACCCGCAGCAGGTCGAGCGCCGCGTTGTACTGCGTCTCGTTCAGCTCGTAGGGCGAGGTGATGCCAAGCTCGGGCTTGTGGAACATCAGATACTGCGCCGCGTCGGCGATGTGGATCGGCCCGTCATAGGCCTGCACGCGGCCCTTGTTGGACTGGCCGTCGGGCAGGGTCATCTCTTCGAAGACCACATTCCACGAGGTCGGCGGTGCGTCCTTGAACGCCTCGGTGTTGTACATCAGCACGTTCGGCCCCCACATGTAGGGCACCCCGTAATGCACCCCCTCGACCGTGTACCAGGGCGCGTCCTGCAGGCGCGGATCGACGGTCCCCCAGGACGGGATCAGGGCCGTGTTGATCGGCTGCACCCGCCCGCCCGCGATCAGCCGCAGGCTGGCGTCGCCCGAGGCGGTCACAAGGTCGAAGCCGCCCTCGTTCATCAGGGCCACCATCTCGTCCGAGGTGTTGGCGGTCTTGACGTTGACCTTGCAGCCGGTCGCCGCCTCAAACTTCGTGACCCAATCGAACTCGGGCATCGTCTCGCCGCGCTCGACGTAACCGGCCCAGGCGACGATGTTCACCTGCCCTTCGCCCGCGCCGAGTTCCGTCACCTGCGCGAGGGCAGGTGTGACGGCCAACACGACGGCCAGCGCCGTCGTTCCAAAAAGCCTAATCTGAGTCATGGCAACGCTCCCTGCGTTTTATGTTTTTCTGAAGGGAAGCGTAGCGGCGGGCGCCGATGATCCGCAACACCAAAACGTGATGTGGACGGAGCAGGTCAGCGGCGCGCGCGAAGCGCCGTCAGGCGGCCGAGCCGCCGACCGTCAGCCCGCCGATCATCAGCGTCGGCTGGCCCACGCCAACAGGCACCCACTGGCCCGCCTTGCCGCAGTTGCCGATGCCTGGATCGAGGGCGAGGTCGTTGCCGATCGCCCTGATCTCGCGCAGCGCGGTTGCGCCGTCGCCGATGATCGTGGCCCCCTTGACCGGCGCGCCGACGCGCCCGTTTTCGACCCGGTAGGCCTCGGTGCAGGAAAACACGAACTTGCCGTTCGTGATGTCCACCTGACCGCCGCCGAAGCCTACGGCGTAGATGCCGTCCTTCAGGTCCGCGAGGATTGCCGCCGGATCGTCGTTGCCCGCCAGCATGTAGGTGTTGGTCATGCGCGGCATCGGAATATGCGCGAAGCTCTGCCGCCGCCCGTTGCCTGTAGGCGCCACGCCCATCAGGCGCGCGTTCTGGCGGTCCTGCATGTAGCCCACGAGGATGCCGTCCTCGATTAGCACGTTCTTTGCGGATGGCGTGCCCTCGTCATCGACGCTGATGCTGCCGCGCCGGTCGGGGATCGTGCCGTCGTCCAGCACGGTGACGCCGGGGGCGGCGACACGGGCACCCAGAAGCCCCGCAAAGGCCGATGTCTTCTTGCGGTTGAAGTCGCCTTCCAGGCCGTGCCCCACCGCCTCGTGCAGCAGGATGCCCGGCCAGCCCGGCCCCAGAACCACGTCCATCGTGCCCGCTGGGGCCGCGACCGCGCGCAGGTTGACGAGAGCGATCCGCAGCGCCTCGCGCGCGGTGCCCTGCCAATGCGCGGGCTCCATCAGCCGCGAAAGGCCAAAGCGCCCGCCGCCGCCAGAGCCGCCGCTTTCGCGCCGCCCGTTCTCCTCGACGATGACCGAGATGTTGATGCGCGCCATCGGACGCACGTCGCGCAGGCGCAGACCCTCGGGGCGGAGGATCTCGACCTCCTGCAATCCGGCGGCAAGGCTTGCGGTCACCTGCACGACGCGCGGATCGAGAGCGCGGGCAAAGGCGTCGATCTCGCGCAGCATGTCGATCTTCAGCGCGAAGGTCGCATCCGCCATCGGGTCGGCATCGGTGTAGAGCCGCACGTTCGTGCCCTGCGGCGAGGCCGCCATCGTGCCGCCGCCGTCGCCTACCGCAAGACGCGCCGTCTCGGCGGCACGGCGCAGCGCGCGCTCGGAAATTTCGGTCGCATGGGCATAGCCCGCCACCTCGCCGCGCACGGCGCGCAGACCGAACCCCTCGGAGGCGTCGTAGCTTGCGTTGCGGACCCGTCCGTCGTCAAGCACCAGCGATTCCGAGCGACTGCGCTCGAGGAACAGTTCGCCGTCATCCGCCCCAAGCGTGGCCTCGCGCAGCACGGCAAGCGCCGCCGCCTCGTCCAGATGGGTCTCGAAGGGGCGGAAGGGCGCGTCAGTCATGGGGCATGTCCTTGCTGCGGGGGCGGCTGGCGGCGTCTCTTTGCCGCAATCGTTTTGCTTGTCGATCCGTGTCTAATATGGTTTCACCCGAGGCGGAAACAACGGCCAGCCTTCGGGCCTCGCCGCGACGGACAGGCGGTTCGGTCAAGGCCGGACAGGAACGGGACAAGAGCATGCGACTGACCTCATCTTCGGCCCTGGGCGCATTGGCCATGCTGGCGGCGGCTCCGGCCTATGCACAATCGACGCTTGAGATCGTGGGTCGCCCGGTGCCGGGCGGCACCGGCTTTCAGCCCGCCGCGACGGAACTTGCGCGCGACCTGCAGGGCCTCGACCACATGCTCAACATCATCATGCTGGTCATCGTGGTCTTCGTGACCGGGCTGCTTGCCGCAGTCGCGATCCGCTACAACCGGCGGCGCAACAGCACTCCCGCCACGTTCACGCACAACTCTCCGCTCGAAATTGCGTGGACCATCGTGCCGATCCTGATCCTCGTGTTCATCGGGGCCTACTCGCTGCCGGTCCTGTTCAAGCAGCAGGAAATCCCCGAGGGCGAGATCAACATCAAGGTCACGGGCTACCAGTGGTACTGGGGCTACGAGTATGTGGACGAAGGCTTTGCCTTCGACAGCTTCATGCTGCCGCGCGACGAGCTTGCCGAGAACGGCTATGCCGACAGCGACTATCTTCTTGCGACCGACACCGCTGTGGTTGTGCCGGTCGGCAAGACCGTCGTGATGCAGGTGACGGCGGCGGACGTGATTCACTCGTGGACGATCCCAGCCTTCGGCGTCAAACAGGACGGCATTCCCGGCCGCCTTGGTCAGCTTTGGTTCGAGGCCGAGCGTGAGGGCGTGTACTTCGGTCAGTGTTCGGAACTCTGCGGCAAGGATCACGCTTACATGCCGATCACCGTCAAGGTCGTGAGCGAGGCCGAATATGCCCGCTGGCTGACCGAGGCGCAGCAGCTATACGCAGGCGCCCCCCGCACCGAGCGTGTCGCCGCAGCCGACTGACCGCTTGACTGGTTGGGTCCGCAAATGCGCGGCCCGGCCTGATCGGAGACTTTGATGACCGACGTCAACACCTATCCCGAGACCGCATCGCAACCGGGCGAGGCGGGTTTCGGCGATTACGTGGCGCTTTTGAAGCCGCGCGTGATGTCGCTTGTCGTCTTTACCGCCCTCGTCGGGATACTCGTCGCGCCGGTCGGGGTGAACCCGATGGTCGGGCTTGCCTCGATCCTGTTCATCGCGCTGGGGGCAGGGGCTTCGGGCGCGCTCAACATGTGGTGGGATGCGGACATCGACGCTGTGATGCGCCGGACTGCGAAGCGTCCGGTCCCTGCCGGCAAGGTCGCGGGCGGCGAGGCGCTGGGCCTTGGCCTTGCGCTGTCGGGCATCGCGGTCGTGATGCTGGGGCTGGCCGCAAACGTCCTTGCGGCGGGGCTGCTGGCCTTCACGATCTTCTTCTATGCTGTCGTCTACTCGATGTGGCTGAAGCGTCTGACGCCGCAGAACATCGTGATCGGCGGGGCCGCCGGGGCCTTCCCGCCGATGATCGGCTGGGCGGTCGCGACGGGCGGCGTGTCAGTCGAAAGCCTCCTCATGTTCGCGATCATCTTCATGTGGACGCCGCCCCACTTCTGGGCGCTGGCGCTCTTCATGAAGGAAGACTACCACACTGCGGGCGTGCCGATGCTGACCGTCACGCACGGGCGGCCTGCGACGCGCACCCATATCCTCGTCTACACGATCCTTCTGGTGCCGGTGGCGCTGGCTGCGGCCTTCACCGGGATTGGCGGGCCGACCTACCTTGCGATCTCGGCCGTGCTGAACGCGGGCTTCCTGTGGGGGGCTTGGCGCATCTGGCAGCGCGACGAGGCGCAGGCCGAGGCCGACGGCTACCGAACCGAGAAGCAGGTCTTCCGCTTTTCGCTCTACTATCTTTTCCTGCACTTCGGCGCGCTTCTGCTCGAGGCGTCGCTCAAGGGCTTTGGCATCGGAGGCTGGTGATGTCGTTCCGTCCCGATCACGAACTGCACGGTCGCAGGCTTGGCCGCAACGTGGGCGTAGGGCTGACGCTGGTGGCCTTTGCCGCCGTCATGTTCGGCCTGACGGTGGTCAAGGTCACGCGCGACGGCCCGATCGAGGGCTATGACCACGTCGTGCAGCCCCATCTGGCGCAAGAGGCGTCGGAATGAGGCTGTTTCCCGCCCTGACTGGCAAGAACCGCACCGCGGCCAAGCTGTCGGGCGTGGCGCTTGTGATGGTGTCGCTGTCGTTCGCGGCGGTGCCGTTCTACGACTGGTTCTGCCGCGTGACGGGCTATGGCGGCACGACCGCCGTAGCCAGCGCCGCCCCCGACACGATCCTCGAGCGTACGGTCGACGTGCGCTTCGACGCCTCGATAGAGCGCGGCATGCCGTGGGAGTTCCGCCCGATGCAGCGCGAGATGACGGTGCGGATCGGCGAGACGGGCCTTGCCTTCTACGAGGCGCACAACCCGACCGACCGGGTCGTTGCCGGCACAGCAAGCTACAACGTGACGCCCGACACCGCCGGTGGCTATTTCACCAAGATCGCCTGCTTCTGCTTCGAGATGCAGGTCCTCCAACCCGGCGAGACGGTGCAGATGCCCGTCACCTTCTATGTCGACCCGGCCATCGTCGACGATCCCGAAGGCAAGTTCGTCCACGAGATCACCCTGTCCTACACCTTCCACGTCACCGATCTGCCCGACGAACAGGCGGCCCTTGCCCCCGCCGCCGTGCCGTCGGTAAACTAACCACCAAAGGCACACGCTGCCGACGACCGCTCAAGGAACGCGCCCGATGGCCCAAGCGAAGAACCACGACTACCACGTCCTGCCGCCCTCGGTCTGGCCCTTCATCGCGGCGGTCGGGGCCTTCGTCATGCTGTTCGGCGCGGTGCTCTGGATGCACGACTCGGGGCCGTGGATGTTCCTCATGGGCCTTGTGGCGGTTCTTTACGTCATGTTCGCCTGGTGGTCCGACGTGATCGCGGAAAGCCATGTCGGCGATCATACGCCCGTCGTTGTGATCGGCCTGCGCTACGGCTTTCTTTTGTTCATCATCTCGGAAGTGATGTTCTTCTCGGCCTGGTTCTGGACCTTCTTCAAGCATGCACTCTACCCGATGGGTCCGCTCAGCCCCTTGCAGGACGGCGTCTGGCCGCCCGAGGGGATCGAGACCTTCGATCCCTGGCACCTGCCGCTGATCAACACGCTGATCCTGCTGCTGTCGGGCGCCGCCGCGACCTGGGCGCACCACGCTCTTGTGCACGAGAACAACCGCAAGGACTTCAAGACCGGGCTGTCGATCGCGATCGGCCTCGGGGTCATCTTCACGCTGATGCAGGCCTACGAATACAGCCACGCGGCCTTCGGCTTTGCGGGTAACATCTATGGCGCGAGCTTCTTCATGGCGACGGGCTTTCACGGCTTCCACGTCGTGATCGGCACGATCTTCCTTGCCGTTTGCCTGATCCGTGCGAACCGGGGCCACTTCACGCCCGACAAGCACGTCGGCTTCGAAACGGCGGCCTGGTATTGGCACTTCGTCGACGTGGTCTGGCTGTTCCTCTTCGCCTCGATCTACATCTGGGGCCGCTGACGATCCTGCCGTTTCGTCACACTGGGGCGCGGGCCACGTGCGGTCCGCGCCTTTGCATTCCGGGAGCCTTGCCGTGCAGCGCCGCCTGATCCTTCCGCTGCTGTTCGGCGTCGTGGGAACCGCGATCCTGATCGCCCTCGGCATCTGGCAGATGCAGCGCCTCGCCTGGAAAGAGGCGATCCTTTCGCAGATCGAGGCGCGCCTCGGCGACACGCCAGTCGCCTTGCCCGCAGCGCCCGACCCGGCGCGCGACCGCTACCTGCCGGTACAGGTGACGGGCCACTTTATCGGCGAGGACATCGACGTGCTCGCCAGCCGCAAGCAGATCGGCGCCGGCTACCGCGTCATCGCGGCCTTCGAGACCGCCGACGGACGGCGCATCCTGATCGACCGGGGCTTCCTGCCCGAGGACCAGCGTTCGGCACCCCGCACCGCGACCCAAGCCACCCTGACCGGCACGCTTCACTGGCCGGATGAGACCGACAGCTTCACCCCGCCGCCCGACGCCGCGACGGGCCTGTGGTTCGCGCGCGAGGTGACGGCGATGGCCGAGGCGCTGGGAACCGAGCCCGTCCTCGTCGTCTCGCGCGATCCGACCGGCGACGGGATCGACCCGATGCCCGTCGACAGCATCGGCATCGCCAACAACCACCTCAACTATGCGATCACCTGGTTTTCACTGGCCGCTGTTTGGGCGGGGATGACAGCCCTGCTGCTTTGGCGTAACAGGCGTGCGGCATGATCCTGGCAAGGCCTGAAATGCACTACATCTCGACCCGCGGCACCGCCCCCGTCCTTCGCTTCGACGAGGCGATGATGACGGGCCTTGCCCGCGACGGCGGGCTTTATGTGCCCCAGACGGTGCCGGTGATGACCGGGGCCGAGATCGCCGCCCTCGCGGGCCTGCCCTACGAGGAGGTGGCGTTCCGCGTGATGCGCCCGTTCCTCGGCGGCACTTTCACCGATGCCGAGTTCCGCCGCCTGATCGACGCGGCCTATGCGGGCTTCGGCCACGCCGCCCGTGCGCCCTTGGTGCAGATCGGGGCGAACCACTTTCTGCTCGAGCTGTTCCACGGGCCCACCCTGGCCTTCAAGGACTTCGCGATGCAGCTGATCGGTCAGCTGTTCCAGGCGGCGCTCGCGCGGTCGGGTCAGCGGATCACCATCGTGGGGGCCACCAGCGGCGATACCGGCTCTGCCGCGATCGAGGCGTTCCGGGGCCTTGCAGGGGTGGATGTGTTCATCCTCTACCCGCATGGCCGCGTCAGCGAGGTGCAGCGTCGCCAGATGACGACGCCTGTCGAGGGCAACGTCCACGCCCTTGCGATGGAAGGCGATTTCGACGATTGCCAGGCTCGCGTGAAGGACATGTTCAATGACCTGCCGTTCCGCGACGCGGTAGGCCTTGCGGGCGTCAACAGCATCAACTGGGCGCGGGTGCTGGCGCAGGTGGTCTATTACTTCGCCGCCGCGACAGCACTCGGTGCGCCGCATCGGCAGGTCAGCTTCACCGTTCCCACCGGCAACTTCGGCGACATCTTCGCGGGCTACATCGCCCGCGCGATGGGCCTGCCGATCGAACGGCTGGTGATCGCCACCAACCACAACGACATCCTGCACCGCACGCTTCTGTCGGGCGAGCATCGCACCGAGGGCGTGCGCCCCTCGATCAGCCCGTCGATGGACATTCAGGTGTCGTCCAATTTCGAGCGGGTGCTCTTCGACGCCTATGGCCGCGACGGGGCGGCGATCACGGCGCTGATGGCCGAGTTGAAGGCCGGGGGCTTTCGCATCTCGGACAATGCGCTGACGGTGCTGCGCGGGGCCTTCGCCTCGGGGCGCTGCTCCGAGGAGGAGACGACGGCCACCATCCGCCGCATCCACGCGACGACCGGCGAGGTGCTTTGCCCCCACACGGCGGTCGGCGTGACGGTGGCCGAGGCGCACCTGGGCGACACGCCGATGGTGACGCTCGCGACCGCCCACCCCGCGAAGTTCCCCGACGCGGTCGAGGCGGCGATGGGCCTGCGCCCCGTGCTGCCGCCGCGCATGGCCGACCTTTACGACCGGCCCGAACGGCTGACGCGGGTGCCGAACGACCTTGCCGCCCTGCAAACCCTTATCCGCGAAAGGACCGGGCGTTGACGCTTCGCACCACCACCCTGCCGAACGGTTTCCGCATTGTCACCGACCACATGCCCGGCCTGAAATCGGCCTCGGTCGGCGTCTGGGTTACCGCCGGGGGCCGCCACGAGCGCGCCGAGCAGAACGGCATCGCGCATTTCCTCGAACACATGGCTTTCAAGGGCACGACCCGGCGCAGCGCCCTGCAGATCGCGGAAGCCATCGAGGATGTGGGCGGCTACATCAACGCCTATACCAGCCGCGAAATGACCGCCTACTACGCCCGCGTGTTGCAGGAGGACGTTCCTCTCGCACTCGACGTGATCGCCGACATCGTGCTTAACCCGGTATTTGACGGGGCCGAGATCGAGGTCGAGCGCGGCGTCATCCTTCAAGAGATCGGGCAGGCGCTTGATACGCCCGACGACATCATCTTCGACTGGCTGCAGGAGGCGAGCTATCCCGATCAGCCGTTCGGGCGCACGATCCTGGGGCCTGCCGAGCGCGTGCAGGGCTTTTCGCGCGCCGACCTGACGGGCTTTGTCTCCGAGCATTACGGGCCGGACCAGATGATCTTGTCGGCGGCGGGCGGCGTCGATCACGACCGGATCGTGGCCGAGGCGACGGCGATCTTCGGCCATCTCGCTCCGGTCGGGGGAAGCCTGATCCAGCCCGCCGCGTTCAAGGGCGCCGAGCGGCGCGAGGTCAAGGACCTCGAACAGGTGCATTTCGCGCTGGCGTTCGAGGCGCCGGGCTACCGCGCGCCCGATGTCTACACGGCACAGGTCTATGCGACGGCGCTGGGCGGCGGCATGTCCTCGCGCCTTTTCCAGAAGATCCGCGAGGAGCGGGGCCTTTGCTATTCGATCTTCGCGCAGCAGGCCGCCTATGAGGATACCGGGCAGATCACGATCTATGCCGGCACCTCCGAGGATGACATCGCCGACCTCACCGGCCTCACGCTCGACGAGGTCAAGCGCTCGGCCGAGGACATGACGGCAGCCGAGGTGAACCGGGCGAGGGCGCAACTGAAGGCGGGGATGCTGATGGGGCTGGAAAGCCCCTCGTCGCGCGCTGAACGGGCCGCGCGCCTTCTGTCGATCTGGGGTCGGGTGCCCGAGGTCGACGAAGCCGTCGCGCGCATCAACGCCGTGACGACTGAAGGCGTGCGCGCCTATGCAGGCGCAATGGCCGGGGCGCAAAGCGCGCTGGCGCTTTATGGCCCCGTGGCCGCTGCGCCGGGCCTTGCCGCGATCCGAGAGCGGCTCGCCGCCTGATGCTGGGCCTTGCCCGCCGCGTCCGCATCGAGACCGAGCGGATGACCCTGCGCCTGCCGGTCCATGGCGACTATCGCCCCTGGGCCAACCTGCGGCAGGAGAGCGTGGCCTTCCTTGCCCCGTGGGAGCCGGTCTGGGCCGCCGATCATCTGTCGCGCAAATCCTTTGCCAACCGCGTCTACTGGTCGGCGCGCGCGACGACCCAGGGGACGGCGCTGCCGCTGATGATGATCCGGCGCAGTGACCAGGCGTTGCTGGGGGCTATCACGCTCGACAACATCCGGCGGGGCCCGAGCCAGGCCGGGACGCTCGGCTACTGGGTCGGCCAGCCGCATGCGCGCCAGGGCTACATGCGCGAGGCGATTTTGGGCGTCGTGCATCACGCCTTCACCGCGATGGACCTGAGCCGGGTCGAGGCCGCCTGCCTGCCCGAGAACGCCGCCTCGCGCGGGGTCCTGGAGAAGTGCGGCTTCAAGTACGAAGGGGTAGCGCAGAGCTACCTTCAGATCGCCGGGCGCTGGCGCAACCATGTGCTTTACGCCAACCTGCGGGGCGACCGGCGCGGGCGGACCGACGTCGGCTAAAGCGTCGGGCCGTCATCAGAGGTCCAGCCAGCCCCGAGGGCAGAAGCGGGGGGCCAGCCCCCCGCATCCCCCGGGATACTTGTGGACAGAAAATGGGCTGGGGCTGACGCATCCGTGAACGGGCGGGCAGGTGACGCAGCGGCAAGTTGCGCTAACCTCGGCTGGTCAAGGAGGTGCCCGATGGTTCGACACGCCCTAGCCGCATTGATGCTTGTCACAGGGCCCGTCGCCGCGCAGGAGGTCATCCCCTCGCATTGTATCGCACTGGCCCAGGGCGTCCCGGGGGCGGTCGTGGTGCCTGCGGCGTTCGGGCAGCCGCTGGAAGCCGCGACGGTGCGGATCAGCTACGTCAACCATGCTACCTTCCTGATCGAGACGCCCGGCGGGTTGACGGTCGCCACCGACTACACTGGTTATCTCGGCACGGGCGAGGTCGTGCCCGACGTGGTGACGATGAACAACGCGCATTCGACGCACTGGACCGCCGAACCCGACCCGCGCATCCCGCATGTGCTGCGCGGATGGGGCGAGGGCGCGGCGGCTGCCGAGCACCGGCTCGACCTTGGCGAGATGATCGTGCGGAACGTGACGACCGATGTGCGCGACCGCTTCGGGGGCGGTGTGCGGACGGACGGCAACTCGATCTTCGTCTTCGAGGTGGCCGGCGTCTGCATCGGGCATCTGGGCCACCTGCACCAGGTGCCGAGTCCCGAGCAATACGCGATGATCGGGCGGCTCGACGTGGTGATGGTGCCGGTGGATGGCGGCTACACGATGGACTCGGCCAGCATGGCCGATGTGGTCAAGCGGCTGCGGTCTTCGGTCATCCTGCCGATGCACTGGTTCTCGGGGGCCTCGCTCGAGACGTTCCTGACCGAGATGGACGGGGCGTTCAGCGTGGTGCGCCCCGAGATGTCGAGCCTCGAGCTGTCGCTCGACACGCTGCCCGGGCAGCCGACGATCATGGTCCTGACGCCGGAGTGGCTGAACTGAGCGGCTCGCGCTAGAAGCGTGCCATGAGCCTTTCGCCCGCCGATCCCGCCTTCCTTTCCGCCCTCGCCGACGTGCTGCCCGCAGGTACGCTCGGGCAACCCGAGGCGCGGCATCTCGACGAGCCGCGCGGGCGCTGGACGGGGCAGGGGGCGGCGGTGGCGCGGCCCGCAAGCACCGACGAGGTGGCCCGGATCGTCGCCGCCTGTGCAGCGGCACGCGTGGGCATCGTGCCCTGGGGCGGGGGGACGGGCCTTGTCGGCGGGCAGGTCATGCAGGACGGCCCCGCGCCGCTGATCCTGTCGCTGGAGCGGATGGCGGCGATGCGCGCCGTCCACCCCCCCGAGAACGCGATGGTGGTCGAGGCGGGCATGGTGCTGGCCGAGGTGCAGTCCCGCGCCGAGGCGGTCGGGCGGCGCTTTCCCCTGACGCTCGCCTCGGGCGGGTCGGCGCGGATCGGGGGCGTGCTTGCCACCAACGCGGGCGGTGTGAACGTGCTGCGCTACGGCAATGCTCGGGACCTCTGCCTCGGGATCGAGGCGGTGCTGCCGGACGGCTCGGTGCTGCACGGGCTGAAGCGGCTTCGCAAGGATAATGCGGGCTACGACCTGCGCCACCTTCTGATCGGCGCCGAGGGCACGCTGGGCGTCATAACGGCGGCCAGTCTGCGGCTGGTGCCGATACCTGCAGCCGAGGGGACCGCGCTTTTGGTGGTCGAGAGCCCCGCGGCGGCGCTGACGCTTCTGGGCCTTGCCGAAGCGCGGCTGGGCGGGCTGATCACGGCCTTCGAACTGATCGGGGGAATGGGGCTGCGGTTCCTCGCCGAGACGATGCCGCAGGTCCGTCAGCCCTTTGCCGCCCCGCCCGACTGGACGGTGCTGGTCGAGCTTGGCCTGCCCGAGGGGATGGAGCCGCAGGCGGCGCTCGAGGCGCTGTTTGCCGAGGGTATGGCGGCCGGGCTGGTGCGCGACGGCGCGATCGCGGCCTCGGCGGCGCAGCGCGACGCCTTCTGGGCGGTGCGCGAATCGATCCCGCTGGCGAACCGCAAGGTGGGGGCGATCTCGAGCCACGACATCTCGCTGCCCTTGTCCGAGGTCGCGGGCTTCATCGCAAACGCAGATGCGACCCTTGCGCGGTTTGGCGACTGGCGGATCAACTGCTTCGGACATCTGGGAGACGGCAACCTGCATTACAACGTCTTTCCGGTGCCGGGCCGCAGCCGCGCCGACCACGAGGGGCAGCGCGAGGCGATAAAGCGGCTGGTGCATGACATGGTCGATGCGCGCGGCGGATCGGTCAGCGCCGAGCACGGAGTCGGTCGTCTGAAGGTCGCGGATCTCGAGCGCTACGGCGATGCGGCGAAGCTGGCGGCGATGCGCTCGATCAAGGCGGCGCTTGATCCGGCGGGGATCATGAATCCGGGTGCGGTGCTGCGGGGGAATGCCCCGCCGGGCTGAATCGGCGGGGACCTGGGAGTGTGGGGTTGGGGTGTGGTGCTTCGTCCGGGTTTGCAACCCCGGACAGCCGGAGTCCTAGAGCGATTCCCTTACCGAAGCGTCAATGCCCCTCGAAGGCGCAGAGGGCATGAACCTCCATCCCCATCGCCTCGAGCCGCTTTCGCCCGCCGAGGTCGGGAAGGTCCACGACGAAGGCGCAGCCCACGATCTTGCCGCCCAGCCGTTCCACCAGCCGGATGCCCGCTTCGGCGGTGCCCCCCGTGGCCAGCAGGTCGTCGACAATCAGCACCGTCTCGCCGGGCAGGAGGGCATCGTCATGCACCTCGACCACCGCCTCGCCGTATTCGAGCGTATAGGACTGCGCGATCGTGCGCCCCGGCAGCTTGCCCTTCTTGCGGATCGGCACGAAGCCGCATGACAGCTGATGCGCGACCGCCCCGCCCAGGATGAAGCCGCGCGCCTCGAGCCCCGCGACCTTGTCGATCCGCATCCCGGCATACGGCGTAAGCAGCTGGTCGATCGCCATTCGAAAGCCCCGCGCATCGGCGAACAGCGTCGTCACGTCGCGGAAGAGAATCCCTTCGTGCGGAAAGTCGACGATGGTGCGGATATAGTCACGGACGGTCTTCTTCATCGGTCAGCCTTTCAGCACGCGGCCCGCGACCGCATCGAGTTTCGCGACGAGCCGCGGGTCGCGCCGCGCGGGATCGGTCATGATCGCCGTGTCGAGCGCGCGGTCGCAGCCATGCGGACAGGGCGCGCGGCCGGCCCCCAATAGCGCGGGCAGCCGCGTGACCATGCCGCGCGCGCGGTCGGCATTGCCGGTCAGCACCTTGATCACCTGCGCCACGTCAACCGCGCCATGATCGGGGTGCCAGCAGTCGTAGTCGGTGACCATCGCCACGCTCGCATAGCAAAGCTCGGCCTCGCGGGCGAGCTTTGCCTCGGGCATGTTGGTCATGCCGATCACGTCGCAGCCCCAGCTTCGGTAGAGGCGGCTTTCGGCCAGGGTCGAGAATTGCGGCCCTTCCATGCAAAGGTAGGTGCCGCCGCGATGCACGGTGATGCCGCTCGCTTCGGCGGCCTCGGCGCAGGCATCCGACAGGCGCGGGCAGGTCGGATGGGCAAAAGCCACATGCGCGACACAGCCCGCGCCGAAGAAGGATTTCGGCCGCGCGAAGGTGCGGTCGATGAACTGGTCCACGATCACGAAATCGCCCGGTGCCATGCTTGCGTTGAGCGAGCCGCAGGCCGAGACCGAGATCACGTCGGTCACGCCGAGGCGCTTGAGCGCGTCGATGTTGGCGCGGTGGGGCACGTCCGAGGGCGCGAGGACGTGGCCGCGCCCGTGGCGGGGCAGGAAGGCCATCGGCACGCCGCCGATCCGACCCGTCAGCACCTCGTCCGAGGGTACACCCCAGGGGCTTTCGACGGCGACCCAGGCCGCGTCCGTCAGCCCGTCGATCCGGTACAGGCCCGATCCCCCGATCACGCCGATCATCGTCTGCATGTCCCAGCCCCCGTCGCCCGCGGCCGAGACTAGGCAAGCCCGCGCAGCAAGGAAAGCGCCTTCACCGTTCGTCGGGACGCGCGAGTTCGACGACCTCGCGCACGATGGCGTAGTCGCGGTAACCAAGCCGCGCGACAGGCTGAAATCGCGTCACGTCGAACCGACCCCCGACCACGCAGTCGTCGCGCAGGTGGATGCCAGTGACCTCGCCCAGGATCAGGATGTTGCCCTCGCCGCGCAGGGCGATCTCTTGCACGAGACGGCATTCGAGCACGGCGGGGGCACCGGCCACGCGGGGGCAGGGGATCGTCTCGCAGGGGGCCTTCGGCACGCCCGCCAGCGGGAACTCGTCCGCGTCGCGCGGGACAGTGGCCGAGGTTTCGCTCATCGCCTGCATCATCGCGGCCTCGACGATGTTGACTGCAAAGACGCCCGTGTCGCGGATGTTGCGGACCGAGTCCTTCACGCCGGTCGAGGCGAACATCACCTGCGGCGGGCTGTAGGCGATGGCATTGAAGAAGGAATAGGGGGCGAGGTTGTCGCCCGCCGGTCCGGTGGTGGAAATCCAGCCGATCGGGCGCGGGCTGACGATCGCCGTGAACGGGTTGTGCGGCAGGCCGTGGCCGTCCTCGGGGCGGTAGAACATGCAAGGCCTCCCTCGGGTTTGTGCCTGACCTAGCCCCGTGCTAGGCGCGCATCCAGCAGAAACGTCACGGGCGGGATGGCCGCGTGTACCACCTGGAAGAAGAGACCGAGGCCGATGTCTGGGAGGTGGAGGCCCTGCTGGACCTCTGCTTCGCGCCGGGCCGCACGGCGCTGTCGTCGTACCGCCTGCGCGACGGGGTGGCGCCGGTCGCGGCGCTTTGCCTCGTGCTGCGCGACGGCGACGGGACGCTCGCGGCCGCGATCCGCCACTGGCCGGTGCGCGTGGGGGCGCATCCGGTGCTGCTGCTCGGCCCGGTCGCCGTCCACCCGACCCGGCAGGGCGAGGGGCTGGGCGGCTACCTCATCCACGAGAGCCTCGCCGAGGCGCGCAGGCTCGGCTGGGCGCGTGTTCTGCTGGTGGGCGATGCGCCCTATTACGGGCGCTTCGGCTTTCGGCGGCTTGACGGGGTGGTCATGCCGCCGCCGACCAACCCCGACCGGGTGCTGGGCTTCGCGCTCGTGCCCGGGGCCTGGGACGGTGTGGTGGGACAGGTCGAGCGCGCCGCCTGACGCCTTCTTCCGTCCACACATATCCCGGGGGGTGATGAGCGATCAGAACGCGCCGGTGGCGCGTTTCCGCGAAGAACGCCGGGCCTGTGGCCGGGCCGGGACTCGGGGGCTGGCCCCGGTACTTCCGCCCGGCTCTCGACGGCCCGTCGCCATTGCGCCCCGCCCCCCTGCGCCCTACCTTCACCACATGGACCAGACCGCACCGGCCAATCTTCCCGCGCACCGTGTCGATCCCTCGGAAGAGATCGCGCGCCTTGCCTTGCGCTATCGCCGGGCGAACGGGCCGGTGATCGGGCTCGTGACGCGGCTCGGCGGGCGGATCGAGG
>JANPJD010000101.1:0-35405 GCA_031425325.1 Rhodobacterales bacterium
CCAAGTTCCAGAAACTTGCGACGACTTATGCGTGAATGTATCGCCTTCTTCGGTGTGTAGAACATTGCGATCCTCCCTTTCCCGGCGGCGGATTATCCCGCCCCCTTACGCCTTTCTCACGCATTGGGCGGTGCCAGCCCCTCCTCAGGCGACGGCACTGATTCTTGCGTATGGATTCGACGCTAACCTAAGGTCATGCTTTGCTGCAAATTATTTTCTTACAGCAATGGGGCTCGCGCAACCTAGCAACGATCAGCATAGGGATATCAAGACAGGGTTTCCGTCAAGATTTTGATAAACATTGATAATTTGGATCTAATACGTTCGGAAGAAATTTCCGCGCTTGACGAGGATGCCGAGCTTCGTCTGGTACTGAGTGCTGGCATCCCAGGGCGGGCAAGATCGCTGCCAAGGCCGTGCCGCTGGGTCCGCCAGGCTGCACTCCCAGCGGATCGGTTTCGCTCGATTGGCGGCCATTTGTGGAACGGCCTACCGGTCGACCTAGTCAAGCCGTGAACGGTGAACCTGTTCGAGTCGCTCACAGGTCGCGCTCAGTTCCGCCGTCTTGCGGACTTCGTCCCAACCCAGGGCGGCAGCGGCAACGCCGCGAACCGTGGACAGGTCCCGCAAGGTCAACCGACCGGTGATCGCAAGCGCCGTGCGCCGCATCACGAGATCGTCGAGGTGGACGACTCTTTCGTTCCGCACGATCCAATCCAGTTCCTGCACCGAGACCTCGGGCGCATCGATAAGCCTTGCAGGTGAAGCCCCCTCGGCCCCAAGGATCGCCCGCGCCGTCGTGCCGTATCGGTCCAGGAGTTGTGACGCTCTTTCGGCCTCGCAGCCGGTATCGCGCCGTACCGAGGCGATCCAACCCCTTCGCGCCGTTTCGTCGGTCGGGAAATGTCGCCCTCCCCCAATGGGCAGCGCTTTCGTGCTGACGCGCCGTTGCGCCCCGAGGCGCGCAAGCACTGTATCGGACACTTCCTCGGCAAACCCCCGGAAGGTCGTCCACTTGCCCCCGACGAGCGAGATGATGGCGAAACGTCGGTCCTCGGTCGCCTCGAGCACGGGGGCGGAGTGGTCACGACTGATCAGGCCGACAGCCGTGCCGTCCGAAGCGGGCAAGGGCCGAATGCCCGAATAGGCATAGACGACCTGCGAGCGGTCAAAGGAGAGGCCAGGCAGCAGGCTGCGGAGGCTTTCCAGGAAATAGTCAATCTCGTCGTCCTCGCAGCGGACGGTGTCGGGGTCGGCAGCACGGATGTCGGTCGATCCGACGAGCGCGCGACCAAGGTGGTCGAACACAAGGCAGATGCGCCCGTCATCAGCCTCGAAGTAGATCATCCGTCCCCGGAGCGCCGAAATCAGGTCGGGGTGGTCCAGAAGGATGTGCGAGCCTTTCGTGCCTCCGATCAGCTTCGTCTGCACGCCCAGCGACGCGTTCACCCTGTCGATCCACGGCCCCGCCGCGTTGACGACAAGGCGGGGGCGGAAGGCATGGTCCCCGCCCCCCGAGTCGGTGACCGTCACAACTGCCCCATCCGTACCCCGCAGCGCGGCGTGGTTCAGCGCGATCGAGACCGGGCTCGCGGCAAGACCGTCCTGCACCAGTTCCAGCACAAGCCGCTCGGGATAGCCGACCTTGGCGTCGTAATAGGTGCCCGCCGCCACGATGCGGGGCGTCAAGGGGGGGATTTCGGATAGGGCCCGCTTGCGCGACCATAGCACGTGGCGCGGCATGACGCGGCTGCGCGCGCCGTAGAAGTCGTAAAGCGCAAGGCCCGTCTTCATAAGCAGTACGCCCCGACTTCGCGGTGCCGTGGTCGAGCCGACCAGGGTTCGCAGCGCAGCGGGGATGCCCCTTAGCCACGAGAAGATCGGGATGACCGTCTGCAGGGGCGTGACGCTGTGCGGCGCGTTCCGCAGCAGCAGGTTCCGCTCGAGCGTCGATTGCGCGACCAGGCCGAATTCGCCAGTCTCGAGATACTTGATCCCGCCATGGATCAGCCGCGACGGCGCGGCCGATGTGCCCGAACCGAAGTCTCCCTTGTCCACAATGGCGCAGGTCAACCCCTGCTCGCAAAGGTCACGGAACAGCCCCGCCCCATTGATGCCTGCACCGAGGATCAGAACGTCGACGTCCTTGATGTCGGTCATGGGGACTCCTCGGCAAGGGCGTCGATGCGCGGCCAGAGCGGGGCCATCGCACGAGCCAGATCGCAGTGCAGCGCGTATCGCTTTTCCATCGCGGCACTGCGCGCCGGGTCCGGCAGATGGGTCACGCCGTCCGCCGCGGGATCGCGCGGATCGTGGCGCGGCGAGGCAAACAGGCCCACACCCGATCCGGCGCAAAGTGCGGCCCCCCAGGCTGCCGCCTCGGGGGTCGCCGGCACCGTCACGGGCATCGCCAGCACATCGGCAAAGACCTGCGCGATAACCGGATTGCCCGAGATGCCGCCTGTCAGCCGCGCCTCGCGCAGCACAAAACCGTCGCGCAGGGCATCGGCATGGACGCGGTGGTTGAAGGCGATCCCCTCGATCACCGCGCGCAGCAGGTCGCCCCGGTCATGCCAACCCCGCAGGCCCGCGAAGCCCGCGCTGGCCCCCGGCCCGTGCGGCGAGCCGAAGAGGTAGGGGTGGAACAGCACGGTCGACGGGCGAGACAGGGCTGCCGCGATCTCGGGCGTGATACGAGCGTGGATCGAGGCGCCATCCGCTTCCGCCCCCGCCCGCTCGACACCCATCAGCGTGTCGAGGAACCAGTCGTAATTCGCCGACGAGGCGGGCGAGATCGCCATGGCGTTCCACTCTCCCACCCGCAGCCCGTTCCGGCAGAACCAGCGCGGATCGGTCAGGGGCCGGGTTGAGACGGTCTCGTTGATCGAGTAGGTGCCCGCCACGATGGCGAGGACGCCCTCGCCATAGCCCCCGATCCCAAGCTGCGAAGCCGTCACGTCATGCAGCCCGGCCACAACGGGCGTCCCTGCCACCAAGCCGGTCAGCGCGGCGGCAGCGGGCGTGACGTGGCCTATGACCTCGTCCGGCAGACCCACTGGCGCCAGCGCGCGGCCCAGAGCGTCCAGGCCGAACAGGGCAAGGATGTCGTCCGCATAGGCCTGGGTCTGGACATCGGTGAAAGAGGTGCTGGCCTCGGTCAGGTCGGTGCCCAGCGTTCCGGTCAGACAAAAGCGCAGCCAGTCCTTGCAGGCCAAGACATGCGCGATCCGCGCGAAGCGGTCCGGCTCGTGCGCCCGCACCCATGAAAGCAGGGCCGACGGGGCCGAGGCATGGGGCATCTGCCCCGTCCGCGTCAGTGCGCTGCCTGCGGTGCCGTCCCGCTCCCATCCGGCAACTACCGCTCCGGCGCGGCTGTCGAGCGAGAGGATTCCGTTACCGAGCGGGCGGCAATCGGCATCGAGGAGATAGAGCCCGTCCCCATGCGCCGTGGCGGCTACGCCCGCGATCTCGGACGCGGGGCGGCCGCAGGCGGTGACGGCCTCGGCGATGGCCTCTGCAGTGACTCCCCACAGCCCGGCCATGTCGCGCTCGACGTGGCGCGGGCGCGTCATGATCTGTGGCACGCGTCGCCGCGCGACCGACAGCGGCCTGCCGCCTTCGTCGAAGACGACCGCCTTGGTCATCGTCAGCCCACTGTCGATCCCCAGAAGGCAAGCCATTGCGGCACGCTCCGATCTGCGGCCCATGACCGGCCGTGGCTGCAATACCCGTGCGTTACGCGCCGGGGGTCGAGGTGACTGCGGTCAGGACCGGTGCGACCACCACCTCGATCCCCCGAGAGCGCATCCTGTCGACCATGCGCGCAGGCGTCCGGTCGTCCACGATCACCACGTCGAACTCGTCAAGCGACGCCATCGCATGCAGCGCCCGACGCTCGAACTTCGTGTGATCGGCGAGAAGGACGCGCATCGCTGCGCTGTCGAACATCGCACGCTTGGCCTCGGCCATCTCGGGCGACTGGTGAAAGACCATGTCGTCGGTGATCGCCGCCATCGACAGAAAGACCCGGTCCGCCCGTAGCCTGCGGATTTCGGTCGTGGTGACCGGCCCCATGAAGGCGTTGCACCAGTTATAGAACTGCCCGCCCAGACCCAGCAGCGTCACGTCGGGCATCCCCTTCAGCTCGTTGATGAGAGTGACGGAATTGGTGATCGCGGTCAGCGGCACGCGGGCCGACAGGTGCGGGACCATCTGAAGCACCGTCGTCGAGTCGTCGAAGAAGATCGCCTGCCCCGGCTCGACATAGGCGGCCGCCGCTTGGGCGATGGCGCGCTTTTCGGCGCCCTGCCGGGATGCGCGATAGACGTCGCTCGCCTCGGACAGGCTGCTCGGCGAGGCCAGCACAAGGCCGCGCGTCTTACGCATCAGCCCCCGGCTGACCAGCTCGTCAAGGTCGCGGTGGGCGGTCATCAGGCTGATGCCGAAGCGCTCGGTCAGATCCTCGATCCGCATCGTGCCTTCGGCCATGACAGCCTCGGCGATCAACTGACGGCGGGCGATCTGGCGCGCATGTCGGCTGTCGACCGGGACGCGGTCGCCCGAGAGGCGTCCGGGTGCGATGTCGACGACTGCGCGAGGTTCATTCATATCCGTCTCTTCCGCCCGGTTCCGCAGAGTGCCGATCTGGCACCGGACCCCCTGTGTCCGGCCTGTCTGCCGGCCTCGGCCCGAGCGGCAACCTATTGCGGGTCATGGGGATGAAAAGGGGCGTCCGGTCGGACGCCCCTTCCGTGGGCTTACTGCGACAGCGTGAAGGCCGCGGTATACTCATCGACGTTCTCGGCGGTGATCAGCAGGCAGTCGAACAGCTGCTTTTCCGTCGCTGCCCCAGTCGAGCCGGTCTTGATGAAGTTGTCCGCCTGGCGCACGGCTTCGGCGGCAAAGACCGCGACCGGCTGAAGGACGGTATACTGCATCTCGCCGGCCTTGATCGCCGCGACCGCGTCGGGAGAGCCGTCAAAACCGCCGACCTTGACCTGATCCAGCTTGTTGGCCTCTTTCAGCGCGGCGATGGCCCCAAGCGCCATCTCGTCATTGCCCGAGATCACGCCGATGATGTCGGGATTGGCCTGCAGCAGCGACTGCATCTTCTGGTAGCCCTGCGTGCGGTCCCAGTTCGCGACTTCCTGGCCGACCTTCACGAGGTCGGGATACTGGCTGATGACGGTCTCGTAGCCGTTCGAGCGGGTTGCGGCGTTGTTGTCGGCAGGGTTGCCGAACAGCTCTACGAAGTTGCCCGTCTCGCCCACCATCGACACCCACTGCTCGGCGCCCATTGCGGCACCCTGGGCGTTGTTCGACACGAGCTGCGCCTTGGCGAGACCTTCCTGGTTGATCTCGGCGTTCACGAGGATGACGGGGATGCCCGCATCGACCGCCTTCTTCACGGCGCCGATCGAGCCATCCGCGTTCGCGGGGTCGAGGATGATCGCGACCGACTGGTTCGTAATGGCGGTGTCGATCAGCGTCGATTCCGCATTGGTGTCGCCCTTGTGCGCGGCGACATTGGCCGTGTAGCCAAGGCTTTCGGCAGTCGCCTTGGCGACCTCGCCCTCGGTGAACCAGTAGGGGTTCGCCGGGTCGTTGACGATAATCGTGATCAGTCCTTCCGCCGAGGCGGCATAGGACATCAGCGGGGTCATCGCCACGGCGGCCATCAGCATCCGGCGCGTCATCTTCATCATGTTTCTCACTCCCTGAGATTGGTTGTCGCCGTTTCCGGCAGGTCTTTCCGCCCGGCCCGATCCATTGCGAAGCGGGCGGAGAAGGTCGGCTGCGGTCAGCGTTTTCGGATGCTGCCGCCGTATCGGATGGAGTTCATCAGCACCGCGAGCACGATCACCGCGCCGGTGAAGACGGTCTGCCAGTAGGCCGAGACCCCGATGATGACGAGGCCGTTGGCAAGAAAGACGATCACGAAGGCCCCAAGCATGGTGCCGCGCACCGTGCCGCGCCCGCCGGTCAGCGCGGCCCCCCCGATCACGACGGCGGCGATGGCCGTCAACTCGTAGGTCATCCCCGCCGTCGGACCCGCCGAGGTCAGCTGCGAGGCAAGGACCAGTCCCGCGATCGCCGACAGGATGCCGGACAGCGTATAGACGGTGATCTGCACACGCTTGACCGGAACGCCCGACAGGTCCGCCGCACGCTCGTTCCCGCCCGAAGCGTAAAGCCAGCGCCCGAAGGAGGATCGCGACAACATGAGCCCGGTAAGGACCGCCAGCGTCGCCAACACCAGAACCGAGATTGGAATGCCTCCCAGCCGGTTGAAGCCCAGCCAGTCGAAGCCGGTGTTCCCAAGCTCGGGTCGACCCGAAAGGTTATTGTAAGTCAGCCCGTTGGTCAGCAGAAGCGCGATGCCCCGGGCCACATACATGACCCCCAGCGTGGCGACGAAGGCGGGCACCCGGAAGATCGCGACCAGCACGCCGTTGACCGAGCCCACGAGCGCACCGAGCGCACAGGTCAGCACCACCACGGCCCAGACCGGCGGGTAAAGGATGACGCCGAGTGGCGCAATCTCGACCCCCTGCATCAGCGCGCCCGCAATGACGCCCGACAGAGCGAGGATCGAGCCAACGGACAGGTCGATGCCGCCGTTCAGGATCACGAGCAGCATGCCGATGGCAAGGATGCCGTAAACCGCCACCTGCGACGACATGATGAGAAAGTTCGCCAGCGTGAAGTAGTTCGGCGACAACACCGAGAAGACGGCGATGATTGCGATCAGGGCGAAGAAGGCGCGCCCTTCCAGCAGCAACCGTCCGATGCCAAGGCCGCCTGCGGCCTCTGCCTTGGCTGTAGTCCGGGGTGCGGTTGTCTCGGACATGGTCATCGCTCCGTATCAGGCAACCATGGCTTCGCCGGAGGCGGCCATGATCTGTTCCTTCGTGACGCTCGAGTCGAACTCCGCGGAGATGCGTCCGCGATGCATGACGATGATGCGGTGGGCGATGGACAGGCACTCGCCCACTTCCGAGGTCGAGTAGACCACCGCGAGGCCCTCGCGCGCGCGGTCGGCCAGAAGGCGGAAGACCTCGCCCTTGGCGCCGATGTCGATGCCGCGCGACGGCTCGTCCAGCAGGATGACCCGCGGGTTGGTGGCCAGCATCTTGCCGATCACCACCTTCTGCTGGTTGCCGCCCGACAGCGATCCGATGGTGGCATCGCCGCCCGAGGTCTTGACCGTCACCTTGCGGATCGTGCTGTCGACGATCTGCCGCTCCAGCCGCGTCGATGTGAAGAGCCCCCTCGTGAAGCTTCGGATCGAGGCGAGCGACAGGTTCTCGCCCACGCTCATCGTCTGCACGAGCCCGTCCCGCTGCCGGTCCTCCGGCACGAGGGCTAGGCCCCGTGCAATGCGCTCGGCGATCGTCAGGTGCGAAACCTCGTGCCCCTCGAGTACGATCTGGCCCGATGCCGCGCGCATCCGCCCGGCAACCGTCTCGAGCAACTCCGTGCGCCCCGCACCCATCAGGCCGTAGATGCAGACAACTTCACCCGCGCGCACATCCAGCGACAGGCGGTCCACAAGATTGAAGCCGCCCGCAGGGTCGCGCACCGTCAGGTCGCGCACCGAAAGCGCCACGTCGCCGAACCCATAACCAAGGGGCGGCGTCCCGAGGTCGTAGTTGTCGCCGACCATGTTGCGGACGATCCAGTTGAGGTCAATGCGGTCGCGCGGCGCCGATGCAGTCATTGCGCCGTCCCGCAGCACCACCGCGTGATCGGTGATCTGCAGCGCTTCTTCCAGGTGATGCGAGATGTAGACGATCGACACGCCTTTGGCCGTCAGGTCCCGGATCACGCGGAACAGCACCTCGACCTCGGTCGCCGAAAGCGCACTCGTCGGCTCGTCCATGATAAGAATGCGGCTGTCGACCGACAGCGCGCGGGCGATCTCGACGATCTGCTGCTGGCCGAGCCGCAACTCGTCGACCGGGGTCTGGGGGCTGATGTCCTCTTCGAGGTCGGCCATCAGCTTGCGGACCTGGCGTTCTTCTTCGGCAAAGTCGACGCCGGTCGGGCCACTGATCTCGCGCCCCATGAAGATGTTGTCGCGCACCGACAGGTTCGGGGCGAGGCTGAGTTCCTGGTGGATGATGGAAATGCCCCGGTCGCGCGCGTCGGTGGCCGAAGCGAAGGTAACGGGCTGACCGTCGAGGATGATCTCGCCCGAGGTCGGTTGGACCACGCCCGAGAGGATCTTCATCAGGGTGGACTTACCCGCGCCATTCTCGCCGAAAAGCGTGGTCACCTGGCCGCGATGGATGTCAAAGTTGACGCCCCTCAGCGCGTGCACGTTGCCGTAGGATTTCGAGACGTTACGCGCAGCCAAGAGCACCCCGCGCGGGTCGGAACCGGGCTGCGTCACATCGTTCATTTCACGGTGATCCCGACTGGCGTGATCATCCAGTTCTTCGGGTTCACCAGACGGAAGGCCCCGGTCACTTCGATCGTCTTGCCGGGCAGGCTGCTCACGTCGATGGCGTCGAGCACGGCCGTCTTCATGGCGCGGTTGATCCCCGATGCGGCGTCCTGGTATTCGATCTGGTTCTTGAACGCTCCGAAGGCGATGTCGCCCGGCGCGTCGCGCAGGTCCGTGCCGTTGATCGCAGGCCCGGTCTGGACACGCACCCGGATGTCGGGCGGCATTCCGTCGACCGCGAGGGTATAGATCCCCGACTTGCCCTCACCTACCACGCCGGTCACACGGACCAGCATTATCGCACCTGTCGAGGACGGGATGCCGTATTTCTCGGCCGCTGCGGCCTTGTCGGCCAGAACCTCGGGCGCGATGGTCACGCCGTCGACAGCGCGCTCTTCGACGACCGCCTTGATGCGGGGAAACTCGGCCGCTCCGAAGACGTCGGGCGCAAAAGCCTGCTGCCGGACGTCGTCCTGTGATCCGATCCGAACGACCGTCGTGTCGAAAGCCATTGCGACCAAGACGAAGATACCCAACCCCGCCGCGATCAAGCGTCCCCGCCGAGGCGCGGAAGGGGCCTTTGGGGCAACAGGGCTCGCATCAAAGGAGTTCGACACCGGCTGACCCTCCCGCACCCGCTGCTTCGGTAATTTCGTGTTATATACGTGTTAGTTTTACCGTCAAGCATGATGCACATCTGAAAGCACCGGGCCTTCCAGCACGCCTCCGAACCGAGGGGCGGAGCAGCGCTTACGACGGAGGCGGTCAACGGGACCCGACGATTTCAGGGGGCGCGTCTCGTTTTCAGGCGCAGCAGAGTTACTGCACGACCGCAGAAATCCGCGGATGAATCGCATGAAATCTAAGGCTCAACGAACCCTTCGCCTCCGGTTTCGCGGTGACGTTGCGCGACTCGCCCGGCACCTTGGACCGCTGGTGGAGCGCACCCGCCTAAGCGCCGACTTCTTTTATACTAGCTGAAAGAATTTGCTCTGTCTGTAAAAAACTTCATCTTGAAGTTAGAACTGTGATATGTTTTGGCTGTCGTGTATCCACGACTAGCGGACGCTGATTAGGCGACAGGCGCGATCCGGTGGATGCGGAGGCTCATGGGCGCAGACATCATCATTGGCATCGACTCGGGCACCTCGGTCATCAAGGCGGTCGCCTTTGACCTCTTGGGCAACCAACTCGCCTCGGCCTCGGTTCCCAACCGCTACAACTCGGGTGCTGACGGCTCGGCCACGCAGCCGCTCGCGGACACCTGGAACGACTGCGCCGCCGCCCTGCGCGCGCTGGGCGGCAAGGTCGCGGGGCTTGCCGCCCGGACGGCGGCACTGGCCGTGACCGGACAGGGCGACGGAACCTGGCTTGTCGGCGCGGGCAACCGGCCCGTGGGTGATGCCTGGCTCTGGCTTGATGCGCGCGCGGCACCGACAGTCGCCAGCCTTGCGGCAGGCCCGCTGAACCGCGCCCGGTTCGAGGCGACGGGAACCGGCCTCAACACCTGCCAGCAGGGCAGCCAGTTGGCCCATATGGATCGTCACGACCCGACCACGCTCGACACCGCTGAAGTGGCGCTGCACTGCAAGGACTGGCTCTACCTGAACCTGACAGGCATCCGCGCCACCGACCCCTCCGAGGCAAGCTTCACCTTCGGCGACTTCCGCACCCGCCGCTACGACGACAGGGTGATCGAGTCGCTTGGCCTCACGCATCGCCGCATGCTGCTGCCCGAAATTGTGGACGGCACACAGGTTACCCACCCGCTGACCTCCGACGCTGCAGTGCAGACCGGCTTGCGGGCGGGCACGCCGGTCTGCCTTGGCTATGTGGACATGGTGATGACCGCCCTCGGTGCCGGTGTGCGCGGTGGCGCGGGCGACGCCGCCTGCTCGACGGTCGGCTCCACGGGCGTTCACATGCGCGCCAAGCGCTCTGCCGACGTACATCTCAATGCCGAGGGGACGGGCTATGTGATCTGCCTGCCCGTGCCCGATGTGGTGACGCAGGTGCAAACCAACATGGCGGCCACGCTGAATATCGACTGGGCGCTCGGGCTGGCTGCAGACGTACTTCGCGACTTCGGGCAGGACGTGGGCCCCCGCGATCTAGTCGGGCGGATCGAGGGCTGGCTCGCGCAAAGCACAGCCGGACAGGTCGTCTATCATCCCTACATCTCGGACGCGGGAGAGCGGGGACCCTTCGTCAACGCCGATGCCCGCGCCGGTTTCGTGGGCCTCTCGATGGCCCACCGCTATCCCGACCTCTTGCGCGCGGTGGCCGAGGGGCTGGGGATGGCGATGCGCGACTGCTACGCCGCAATGGGCGACATGCCGTCCGAACTGCGTCTGACGGGTGGTGCCGCCCGCTCGCCGGCGCTGCGCGGCATCCTGTCAGCGGCGATCCATGCGCCCGTGCGCGTGTCGGCGCGTGACGAGGCTGGGGCGGCAGGAGCCGCGATGATGGCGGCCGTCGCCATCGGGGCCTATCCCGACATGGACGCCTGCATCGCGGACTGGGTTACCCCCCTATTGGGCAATGCCGAGGCCCCCGATCCTGCACTGGTCGCCGTCTACGACCGCCTCTTTCCCGCCTTCACTGCCGCGCGCCACGGCCTTGTCCCCGCGTGGGACGCCTTGGCGGCAGCGCGCCAGACCCGCACCGCCAAAGCGGCGGTCCCGCAAAGGAGTGAGACATGACCACGGAAACCGGCCTTGTCGATCTGTTCATCATCGGCGGCGGCATCAACGGCGCGGGCTTTTCGCGCGATGCGGCAGGGCGCGGTCTGAAGGTCGTTCTCTGCGAGAAGGACGATCTGGCCGAAGGCACCTCCTCGCGGTCCGGAAAGCTGGTGCATGGCGGGCTGCGCTATCTCGAGTATCGCGAGTTCCGTCTGGTGCGCGAGGCGCTGATCGAGCGCGAGGTCCTGCTGAACGCGGCCCCGCACATCATCTGGCCGATGCGCTTCGTGCTGCCGCATTCGCCCGACGACCGGCCCGCCTGGCTCGTCCGTCTGGGCCTGTTCCTGTACGACCATCTCGGTGGGCGCAAGAAACTGCCCGGCACCCGCACGCTCGATCTTCGGCGCGACCCCGAAGGCGCGGCCTTGCTGCCGCAATACACACTGGGGTTCGAATACTCGGACTGCTGGGTGGATGACGCGCGGCTGGTCGTGCTGAATGCGCTCGATGCCGCCGAGCGCGGGGCCGAGGTGCTGACCCGGTCCGCCGCAACCTCGGCACGGCGCGAGAATGGCGCCTGGACCGTGACGACGCGGAACAGCATGACGGGCGAGACGCGCAGTTTCCGGGCGAAGTGCCTCGTGAACTGCGCGGGGCCCTGGGTCAGCGACGTGATCGGTCGGGTGGCAGGGTCGAACTCGTCGCGCAACGTGCGGCTCGTCAAGGGCAGCCACATCGTCGTGCCGAAGTTCTGGGCGGGCCAGAACGCCTATCTCGTGCAGAACCACGACAAGCGGGTGATCTTCATCAACCCCTACGAGGGCGAGATGGCGCTGATCGGCACCACCGACATCGCCTATGACGGACGGGCCGAGGACGTCACGGCAGACGAGGCCGAGATCGACTATCTGCTCGCCGCAGTGAACCGCTACTTCAAGGAGAAGCTGCGCCGCGCCGACGTGCTGCACAGCTTCTCGGGCGTGCGGCCTCTGTTCGATGATGGCAAGGGCAACCCCTCTGCCGTGACGCGCGACTATGTCTTCGACTTGGACGAGGCTGGCGGAGCGCCGATCCTGAACGTCTTCGGCGGCAAGATCACCACCTTCCGCGAGCTGGCCGAGCGTGGGATGCACCGCCTGCGGCACGTCTTCCCCAGCATGGGCCCCGACTGGACGGCGGGACCGCCGCTGCCCGGAGGCGAGATGCCGGGCGCGGATTACGAGGCCTTCGTCAACACGCTGAAGGACGCCTACCCCTGGATGCCACGCCCGCTGATCCAGCATTTCGGGCGGCTCTACGGGGCGCGCACCCGCGATGTCGTGGGCAAGGCGCAATCGCTTGCGGGATTGGGCCGGCATTTCGGCGGGCAGTTCTACGAATGCGAAGCCCGTTATCTGGTGGCAAAGGAATGGGCGCTGACGCCCGACGACATCCTGAGACGCCGCACCAAGCACGCGCTGCACCTGAGCCGGGCCGAACAGCAGGCGTTCGCCGACTGGTTCGATGCGGCGCGGTTGTCGGATGCCGCCTGAGATGTCCGCGATGAACCTGACGCTGTCGCTCAACACCAATCCGCTGGTGAACCGCTTTGCCGATCCCGACGACCTGATCGACACGGTGGCGCGCGACCTGAAGATCCGTGACCTGCAACTGACGCACGAGTTCATCAACCCGTCCTGGCCCGCGCCCGTGATCCGGCGGATGACCCGCCAGATGAACGCGGCGCTGCGGCGGACCGGGGTGCGCGTGACGTCGGGCATGACCGGGCCATACGGGCGGCTCAACCATTTTGGCCATCCCGACCGCGACGTGCGGCGTTACTATGTCGACTGGTTCAAGACCTTCGCCGACATCACTGCCGACCTGGGCGGCGTCTCGGTCGGGACGCAGTTCGCAATCTTCGCCTATCGCGACTACGACGATACCGCCCGGCGCGAGGAGCTGATCCGCATCGCCATCGACTGCTGGGCCGATGTGGCAGACCACGCGAAGGCCGCGGGCCTGCGCTACGTCTTCTGGGAACCGATGAGCATCGGCCGCGAGTTCGGCGAGACGATTCCCGAGGCCCTGGCCTTGCAAGCGCGCCTGAGGGCCGCGAACATGGCCGTGCCGATGTGGATGATGGCCGACATCGACCACGGCGATGTCACCAGTGCCGACCCTGACGATTACGACCCTTACGCCTGGGCAAGGGCGGTGCCGCCCGTATCGCCCATCATCCACATCAAGCAAAGCCTGATGGACAAGGGCGGTCACCGCCCCTTCACCGCCGAGTTCAATGCCAAGGGGCGCGTCCAGCCCGGCCCGCTTCTGGCCGCGCTTGCCGAGGGTGGGGCGACAGACAACGAAATCTGTCTCGAGCTTTCCTTCAAGGAACGCGAACCGAACGACCGTCAGGTGATCCCACAGATCGCGGAGAGCGTGGCCTTCTGGGCGCCGCATATCGACACCGGCGCGCAGGATCTGAACATCTGACGCCGCTGGCGCCGCTAAAGAGGAGACCGCGTGGCCCGAGGCTTCAATCAGATCGACCCCGAGGAATCGCTCGCGATCCGGGCGGCGTGGTTGCACTACGCGGGGGGCATGACGCAGGCCGCAGTGGCGAAACGACTGGGCCTGCCCTCGGTCAAGACGCACCGGCTTATCGCGCGGGCCGTGGCGGATGGGGTAGTCAAGGTCTCGATCGACGGGGCAATCGTCGAATGCGTGATGCTCGAGAACGGTCTCTGCGACCGCTACGGCCTGACCTTCTGCGAGGTCGCGCCCGATCTTGGCGAGGAAGGTCTGCCGCTGCGCGCCCTCGGGATCGCGGGGGCGAGCTTTCTTCGGCGCGAGATCGAGCTTGGAGAGCATGCGGTCATCGGTCTTGGGCACGGACGGACGCTTGCGGCGGCCGTGCAGCACCTTGCAAGGTTCGATGCGGGCAACGTGCGCTTCGTCTCGCTGCTCGGAGGTTTGACGCGGAACTATGCGGCCAATCCGCATGACGTGATCCACCGGATTGCGGAAAAGACCGGGGCGCAGGCCTATGTGATGCCCGTCCCGTTCTTCGCCAACTCGGCGGAAGACCGCGAGGTGCTGCTGTCGCAGCGAGGCGTGGCCGAGGTGTTCGCCATGTCGAACGGCACGACGCTCAAGTTCGCGGGCATCGGCACGGCGGATGCGGACGCGCAGCTTGTGTCGTCGGGCATGATCGAACCGCGAGAGATCGCGGCCATCACCGCCGTTGGCGGCGTGGGCGAGATGCTGGGACATTTCTTCGACGACCGCGGGCGGGTCCTGGAAACCACCCTCACCGCGCGGACGCTGGCGGTCGATCTGGACGAACCCGCCGCGTCCAGCCTTGTCGGCATCGCGGGCGGGGCGGCGAAGGTTCCCGCGCTGCGCGCCGTGCTTAGAAGCGGGCGGTTGCGCGGGCTCATCACCGACGAGGCGACCGCCCGCGCGCTTCTGGACTGAAGCCCGTGCGGCGGCCCGTCAGGCTTCCGCTCGCATCGTGCCGCAGATTTCCTCGACGATCATCACCGCCGAGACAGCACCGGGGTCGGCATGGCCAAGGCTGCGCTCGCCCAGCCGCTCGGACCGGCCCATCGCCGCGACCATGTCGCGCGTCGCATCCGCGCCCTCCTGCGCGGCCGTAACGATGGCGTCCGGGCTCGCCCCGGCCAGGGCGGCTTCGGCGGCGGGATGCCAGGCGTCCAGCATCGTCTTCATGCCGGGCTCGGCCTTGCCGCGATGCACGATCCCGTCGCGCATCGCGGCGATCACCTGCCGAAGGTCGTCGCGCGGCATCGTCTGGCGCGGACCCGCCGCCTTTCCGGCCCGCAGCAGCGCGGTCGCATAAAGCGGGCCGGACGACGCGCCGACTGCGTTCAGGAACCCCTTGGCCGCCGCGTTGAACAGATCCTGCAGGCTGCCCTCGGTACCCGTCACGGCAAGGTGCGCCGCCTGCATGCCTTGCTCCATCGCGATCCCGTGGTCGCCATCGCCCGCAAAGCCGTCCAGCCTGCACAGGTGGTCGCGCTCGGTCGCCATCCGCACCGACAGTTTGCGAAACATCTCCACCAGATCGTCGGTCGTCAGATCCATCGCCCTACCCCTGCCGGAACATCGCGCAGTCGCAGGGATGATCCAGCAACCCCGCCAGCTCGTCATCGAGATGCATCAACGTGATAGAGGCCCCCGCCATGTCGAGCGAGGTGCAATAGGGCCCAACCAGCGTGCGGTGGACCGACAGCCGCGCCTGCTGCAGCCGCTGCACGATGCGCGCGTTCATGATGTAAAGCTCCATCAGCGGCGTCGCCCCGAGCGAATTGACCAGCAAAGCCACCCGCGCACCGGGCGGGGCCGCCATCTCGGCCAGCAACAGGTCCATGATCTCGTCCACCACCTCGTCCGCCGGGCGCAGGGGCCCACGACGGACGCCCGCCTCGCCGTGGATGCCCATGCCGATCTCCATCTCGCCGGCGGGCAGGTCGAATGAAGGGCGACGCGTCTGGGGCAGCGAGCAGGAAGACAGCGCCACCCCCATCGTGAAGGTCCGGGCATTGGCGTGCCGCGCGATGCGTTCCACCTCGTCAAGCGGCAGCATGCGGTCGGCGGCGGCCCCTGCCGCCTTGAAGATGAAGACATTGCCGGCCACCCCGCGGCGCTTGGCGCGGTCGGGATGCGAGGCGACATCGTCGGTTGTCAGCACGGTCCGCGCCTCGACCCCCTCCATCTCGAGCATCTCGGAGGCCATGTCGAAGTTCATGACGTCGCCCGCGTAGTTGCCGTACATGAACAGCACCCCCGCCCCGCCGTTCGCTGCAAGGGCCGCGTCCACGGCGGGCTGCGGAGGGGGCGAGGCAAAGACGTTGCCGATAGCCGCCGCATCGGCCAGCCCCTTGCCCACGAAGCCGAGGAACGTGGGCTCGTGCCCCGACCCGCCGCCGATCACCAGGGCGACCTTGCCCTTGCGCGGGCCCTGCCGGGCAACGACGGCGCGCGGCGCGTGTTCGGGCCGCCAGAGATGCTCGGGATGGGCGGCGAGGATGCCCGCGAGCATCTCGTCCACGGCGGCGTTGCCGTCGTTGATCAGTTTCTGTGTGGGGGCGGTCATGGCGTCCTCGATGGCGGCTGCGGGAATAGAACGCGTCTGACGCTGGCGGTGCAAGGGGCCGTGGGGGGCTGGATCGGCCCAGCGGCCTAGTACCGCTTCGCCATTGCCTCCATCGACAGGGGCCGGATCTTGTCAGCATGGCCCGAGGTGCCGAAGGCGTCGAAGCGTGCCTTGCAGACCTCTTCCATCATCGCCATCGCGGGTTTCATGTACTTGCGCGGATCGAACTCCGACGGGTCTTCGGCCATGGTCCGGCGGATCGCGGCTGTCATCGCAAGGCGGTTGTCGGTGTCGATGTTCACTTTCCGCACACCTGATCGGATGCCGCGCTGGATCTCCTCGACCGGCACGCCCCAGGTGGGGCGGATGTCGCCGCCATGCGCGTTGATGATCGCCTGCAGATCTTCGGGTACCGAGGACGAACCGTGCATCACAAGATGCGTGTCGGGCAGGCGGCGGTGGATTTCCTCGATCACATGCATCGCAAGGATCGCGCCATCGGGCTTGCGGGTGAACTTGTAGGCCCCGTGGCTGGTGCCCATCGCGATGGCGAGCGCGTCGACCCCGGTTTCGGCCACGAAGCGCTCTGCCTCGTCCGGGTCGGTCAGAAGCTGGTGCTCGGACAGCTGCTCGGTAGCGCCGTGGCCGTCTTCCTGGTCGCCCATCCCCGTTTCGAGAGAGCCGAGAACCCCAAGTTCACCCTCTACAGACACGCCGCAGGCATGGGCCATCCCGACCACCTCCCGCGTCACCGCGACATTGTAGGCATAGTCGGCTGGTGTCTTGCCGTCGGCCTTGAGCGAGCCGTCCATCATGACGCTGGTGAAACCGTTCTGGATCGCCGTGGCACAGGTCGACAGCGCGTTGCCGTGGTCGAGGTGCATGCACACGGGAATCTCCGGGTACATTTCGGTCAGGCCGTCGATAAGCCGCGCCAGCACCCGGTCGCCCGCATAGGCCCGCGCCCCTCGACTAGCCTGAAGGATCACCGGCGCGTTGCAGGCATGGGCGGCGGCCATGATCGCCAGCCCCTGCTCCATGTTCGAGATGTTGAAGGCCGGAACGGCATAGCCGTGATCGGCGGCGTGATCGAGAAGCTGGCGAAGCGTGATCCGGGCCACGGCAATGTCCTTTCAGTCGGGGGTGGAGAGGCAGCGGCGAAGAAGGTCAAGCTCCTCCGCCGCGCCGAAGAACAGCGGGGTCTTCTGGTGCGGATGGTCGGGCAGGATGTCGAGGATCGGCACTGCCCCATCATGCGCGGCCCCGCCCGCCTGCTCGATCAGGAAGGCGATGGGGGCCGCCTCGTACACAAGGCGCAAGTGGCCGCGCTCTTTCCCCATGCGCCCGTCGGCGGGATACATGAAAACGCCGCCCCTCAGCAGGATGCGGTGCAACTCGCCCACCGCCGAGGCCAGCCAGCGCATGTTGAAATCGCGCTCACGCGGGCCGTCCCGGCCTTCCACGAGACCTCGGACATGGGCTTGCAGACCGGGCGGCCAGTGCCGCTCGTTCGACGCGTTATAGGCGATGACGCTGGCCGCAGGCGCCAGCGTGACCTGCGGGTGCGCGATGCGGAACAGTCCCGCCTGGCGGTCATGTGTTGCGATGCTGACGCCGTCGCCCAGCGAGAAGCCCATGTCGAGCGAGTGACCGAACGACGCATAGCCCGCCGCGACGATGGCGCGACCCGTCCGCAGAAATCCCTCGGGGGCTGCCGGAAGGATCGAGAACAAAAGCCCCAGCGGCGCGCCGATCCCGATGCTGTCGGAGCCGTCGATGGGGTCCATCGCCACGTCCCAGGCGCCTTCGGGGTCAAGCTCGGCAATCTCTTCGGCTTCTTCCGACAGCACCAGCCGCACCCCCTGCCCCCGCAGGGCATCGAGGATGTGGTGGTGAGCGCCGAGGTCGAGCGCCTTTTGCGCGTCGCCCGTCGTGTTGTCGCCCACCCACGCCGCCGGATCGCCCGGCAGGGTCCCGGCCGCAAGCCGGTCCGCCAGTGCTGGCAGCGCACGGGCAATTGCAAGGATGATCCCGGCAGGACCCGAGTCGGTCAGGCGATCCTCGATCGGCTGCCCCGAGGGAGGCACATCGCCGGGAAGCGCAAGCATCGGCGGGCGTCTCAGCGCGCGTTGTATTTCGCGTCCACCTCGTCGATGGCGGCCACGTTGCTGGCCGACCGGCCCGCTGGATCGAAGGTCTCCTTCAGGAAGGCGTCGGCAATCGCCTTGGCCAGTTCCGGCCCGATGACCCGCGCACCCATGGTGATGATCTGGGCGTTGTTCGACAGGGCCGCCCGCTCGGCCGAATAGGTATCATGCGTCAGCGCAGCGCGGATGCCGGGCACCTTGTTCGCCGCGATGCACACGCCGATTCCGGTGCCGCAGACAAGGATCGCCCGGTCGTATCGGCCATTCAGCACCTCGGTCGCCACACGGTCGGACAGCGAGGCATAGAACTGGTCCGGCCCCGCATCGGTGCGCGAAATCTCGGCAACCTCGTGCTTGCCTGCCAGGTGGTCGGCCAGCACCTTGGCCAGACCCTCGCCCGCACTGTCGCCTGCAACTGCAATCTTCATGGAGGTCTCCTTCAGATGACGGCGGCGCAGCGCGACAGGATGTCGAGATAGCCTTCGACCTGCCAGGCGGACCGCCCGATGAACAGCCCGTCGACATGCGGGCAGGCAATTAGCTCGGCGCAGTTACCGGGATTGACCGACCCGCCGTAAAGGCAGGGGATGCGGCGGCCCAGAACGTCTTGCGCGACGGCGAGTATTTCGGCCTGGCGGGCGTCGGCATAGTCCGAGGTGGCGGGAATGCCGCCGACGCCGATCGCCCAGACGGGCTCGTAAGCCAAAAGGACCGGCGCACCCTTCTGCGCGGGCGCAAGGCCTCCCAGCGCACCGCGCACTTGCGCCTCGAGCACCTCCGTCGCGCGGCCCGCCTGACGCTCGGCCAGCGTCTCGCCAATGCAGATCAGCGGGATCAGACCGTGGCGGACCGCCGCTTCGACTTTCCGCCCCACGGTTTCATCCGTCTCGCCGAAATACGCACGCCGCTCGGAATGGCCGAGTTCGACAAGGTGAAGGCCGCAGTCCTTCAGCATCAGGGGCGATATCTCGCCCGTCCACGCGCCTTCATCCTCCCAGTGCATGTTCTGCGCGCCGACTTTGACCGATGTCGTGGCCAGCATCGCCGCGACCTCGCGCACCGCGGTGAAGGGCGGGATCACGAAACGCTGGATGCGCGGATCGCGTGCAGCCTCGGCGGCAACCAAGCCGTCGGCGAACACGCGCGCCTCGGCCAGCGTCTTGTGCATCTTCCAGCTTGTGCCGATCCAGACCTGCGGGTCGCTCATGTCAGTCTCCAGCAATGGTCAGGGCGATCCCCGCCCGGTCGATCGCGGCGCGATCCTCGGGGGCGGGGGCAGCGTCGGTGATGACGCAGTCGAACTCGGACAGGTCGGCCAGGACATGCAGCGCCGAGCGTCCGAAGCGGGCATGGTTGACCAGAAGACAGCGCTTCGCCGAGACGTTCATCATCGCCCGCTTTGTTCGCACCACCGCGTCATCCATGTGAAATGCCTGCAACCCCGCAACGGCTGGCGTCGAGATGAAGGCGATGTCCGCCCGCAGCCGTGACAGGGCATGTTCGGTGATCATGCCGAAGAACGCATTGAACTTGGCGCTGAACACACCGCCCAGCGCGATCAGGGTGATGCCCGTCTCGACGCGCAGCGCGTCGATCACGGCGGCGTTGTTGGTGATGACCGTGAGCGGTCGCTTTTCGACAAGCGCCGAGCCAAGCAGCGCCGCCATCGACCCGTCATTGACGAGCACCGTCATGCCCGGCTCGACCAGATGCAGGGCAGCCCGCGCCATGCGGGCCTTGGCGCCGGCGTCCTGAAGCGCCCGGATACGGAAGTCGGACTCGAACTGCGTCCCCGCCTCGATGGTCGCGCCGCCCCTGACCTTGCGAAGAAGCCCTGCCTGTTCAAGGTCATCGAGATCGCGGTGGATCGTCATGCGCGACACGGCAAAGCGCTCGGCCAGATCGTCGAGGTCGACGGCACGCGCCTCGACCAGGAAATCCATGATGGCCTGCCTGCGGTCGTCCCGTCGCATGATCCATCCTCTGTCGCGCCGCACCTGACCGGGAGGTAACAGACCCGGCTGAAATCACAACAGGATTCTTGTTATTTTGTGACTTTCTTATGTGAGGAGCCAAGCCGTCCGACACGCTCCGCCTTTCCGCGTCTGACTGCGGACGGATGCCGAGCGGCGGTCACCCAAGCGTCGTCAGACGGCGGGGCCCTCGAGCAGAGATTTCAGCTTTTCCTCCTGGTCGTGGGTCAGAGAGGTCTGCATGACGTTGCCCTTGGCGCGAAACTCGGCCAGCCGGTCAAGCACCTTGTCGCCCGTCATCTTGCGGACGAGGACGCACACGGCGGCACCGCCGGTCTTCAGGGTCGCACCGATGTCCTTCATGAACTGGTCGTTGATCCCGACATCCGTCAGGCGGCCCGACAGGGCCCCTGCCCCCGCCCCGGCTGCTGCACCCAGAAGCGGGTTGAGGAATAGAAGCCCGATCAGCGCGCCCCACATCCCGCCGCCAACGGCCCCGGCCGCTGTCAGGTTGACCGCCTGGTGCAGCGCAACCTTGCCGTCCTCGGACTTGGTCACGACGACCACGTCCTCCATCTCCAGCAGGTATTCCTTCTGAAGCTTCACAAGCGCCGCGCGCATGTCGAACGCGGTGGCTTCATCTTCGAACGAGACGACGATCAGATCGGACATGTCGGAACCTCCCAAGGACAGATTGCCCTAGCTTGGCCTTGGAACGTCACGGCAGCAAGACGGATGTGCGGCGAGGGTCTGCACCCCGCCGCACAGCATCCTCATTCCGCCGGTACCGCCTGGCGCTCGTCGCTCAGCGGGTAGGGCAAGTGGATCAGCATTTCCTTCGGGCAGACCTGAAGGAAATTGGCGCGCTCGATGGCCCAGTCGGCAAGGATCGCCCGCGCCTTGCGGCTGTCGGTCTCGGCCGCATGCCGCTCGACCAGGGCGCGTAACTGCGCCTCCCAGTGGGGGTGCGCGACGGCGCAGGTCACGATGCTTTCCAGGTTCATCATGTCCTCTGCCGTGCCGTCGGGATCATGGACATAGGCCATGCCGCCCGTCATTCCGGCGCCGAAGTTGGCTCCGATACGCCCAAGGATGACCGCGACCCCGCCTGTCATGTACTCGCACCCGTTCGAGCCACAGCCCTCGACCACCACATTGGCGCCCGAGTTCCGCACTGCGAACCGCTCGCCCGCGCGACCAGCGGCGTAAAGCTGCCCCGCCGTCGCGCCATAAAGCACGGTGTTGCCGATGATCGTGTTGTCGCTCGCGACCAGCGGCGAGGCCATCTGCGGACGCACGACGATCAGGCCGCCCGACAGACCCTTGCCGACATAGTCGTTGGCATCGCCCATCACCTCGATCTTCAGCCCCGGCGCGGCAAAGGCCCCCAGCGACTGTCCGGCGTTGCCGGTCAGCTTCACGGTCAGATGATCGGGTTGCAGGCTGTTCCGCATTCCGAACTTCCGCACGATGTGGCTCGAAGCCCGTGTGCCGATGGTCCGGTGGGTATTGCGGACAGCGTAGCTCAACTGCATCTTCTCGCCGTCCTCGAAGAACCGCGCGCCGTCCTTGACGATCTCGGAGTCGAGCGTGTCGGGCACCGCATTGCGAGGCTTGCTGCGGTCGTAGGTGATCTTCGACGCCCCATCGACCGTGATGAGCAGGGGGTTGAGGTCGAGGTCGTCCAGATTTGCCGCACCGCGCGACACCTGCGTCAGAAGGTCGGCCCGCCCGATGATCTCATCAAGGCTCCGCGCGCCGATCTGGGCGAGGATCTCGCGAACTTCCTGCGCGTAGAAAGTGATGAGGTTGACCACCTTGTCCGCGCTGCCGGTGAACTTCGCCCGCAGCGCCTCGTTCTGCGTGCAGACGCCCACCGGGCAGGTGTTCGACTGGCACTGGCGCACCATGATGCAGCCCATGGCGATCAGCGCGGCGGTGCCAATGCCGTACTCCTCGGCCCCCATCATCGCGGCCATGACGATATCCCGGCCCGTCCGGAGCCCGCCGTCGGTCCGCAGCGTCACCCGCTCGCGCAGGTTGTTCATCGCCAACACCTGATGCGCCTCGGTCAGACCCATCTCCCAGGGCAGGCCCGCATACTTGATGCTGGTTGCGGGCGAGGCCCCCGTGCCGCCGTTATGACCCGAGATCAGGATGACGTCCGCCTTGGCCTTGGCGACCCCGGCGGCGATGGTGCCGATGCCGCTCGAGGACACCAGCTTGACCGTCACCTTTGCGCGCGGGTTGATCTGCTTGAGGTCGTAGATCAGCTGCGCGAGGTCCTCGATCGAGTAGATGTCGTGATGCGGCGGAGGCGAGATCAGCGTCACGCCCGGCGTCGAGTGGCGCAGGCGCGCGATCAGCGCCGTCACCTTCATGCCCGGCAGCTGCCCGCCCTCGCCGGGCTTGGCACCCTGCGCCACCTTGATCTCAAGCTCTTCACAGGCGTTCAGGTACTCGGCGGTCACGCCGAAGCGGCCCGATGCCACCTGCTTGATCTTGGCGCTGGGATTGTCGCCGTTCGGCTCCGGCGTGAAATGCGCGGGGTCTTCGCCGCCCTCGCCCGAGTCGCTCTTCGCGCCGATCCGGTTCATCGCTACGTTCAGCGTCTTGTGCGCCTCGGGCGACAGCGCACCCAGCGACATGCCGGGCGTCACGAAGCGCTTGCGGATGCTCGTGATCGACTCCACCTCGTCGATCGGCACGGGCTTGCCCAGCGCCTTGATGTCCAGAAGGTCCCGGATATGGATCGGCGGGTTGGCCCGCATCGCCGCAGAATACTGCTTCCACAGGTCGTAGCTGGCACGGTCGCAAGCGCTTTGGAGCATGTGCATCGAGCTTGCTTCCCAGGCGTGCTTCTCGCCCGACCGCCGCGCCTTGTAGAAGCCGCCGATCGGCAGCACATCCGCACCACCAAGCCAGCCGCGCGCATGCACCTCTTCGAGTTTCTGCTCGATCCCCGAGACGCCGATACCCGAGATGCGGCTCTGCATTCCCGGAAAATACTCGGCAACCATCGCGCGGCTAAGGCCTACCGCCTCGAAGTTCAGGCCGCCGCGATAGGACGACACCACCGAGATGCCCATCTTGGACATGATCTTCAGCAGCCCCGCATCGACCGCGTCGCGGTAGCGGCGCATTGCGTCGGTGAGCGTGCCGTCGATCAACCCGCGCGAGACGCGATCCGCAATCGAATCCTGCGCCAGATAGGCGTTGACCGTCGTCGCACCGCAGCCGATCAGCACCGCGAAGTAATGCGGGTCGATGCATTCCGCCGCCCGGACGTTGACGGAACAGAACGTCCGCAGGCCTTTGCGCGTAAGCCACGAATGAACGGCGGATGTCGCGAGGATCATCGGCATGGCGACCTTTTCGGGCCCCTGATGCTCATCCGTCAGGACGAGATGCCCCGCCCCCGACCGCACGGCATCCTCGGCCTCGGCCCGGATGCGCTTCAGCCCCTGGCGCAGGTCGTCGAGGCCCGGACGTGCGGGGAAGGTGCAGTCGATGAACGCCACTTGGTCGCCGAACTGGCGCACCATCACGTCGAACTCGGCATTGGCGATAAAGGGGCTTTCCAGCACCAGAATCTCGGCTTGGCTCGAGTTCTCATCAAGGACGTTCTTGAGGTTGCCGAATCGCGTCTTGAGGCTCATCACGCGGCTTTCGCGAAGCGAGTCGATGGGCGGGTTGGTCACCTGGCTGAAGTTCTGGCGGAAGAAGTGGCTCAGCGGACGATAGACCGACGACAGCACGGCAGCGGGCGTATCGTCGCCCATGCTTGCGATCATCTCCTTGCCGTCCTCGGCCATCGGGGCCAGCACCTGCTCCAGCTCCTCCAGCGTGTAGCCCGCCGCGATCTGGCGACGCCGCAACTCGGTACCCGAGAACAGCGCCATCTCCGGCACGTCGCGCAGAAGCGCGTTCAGGTCCACAACCTTCTCGATCCAGTCGCCGAAGGGTTGGGCTGCCGCCAGCTTGTCCTTCAACTCGGCATCGTGGAAAAGCCGCCCCTCGGCCATGTCGACGGCGATCATCTGCCCCGGCCCGAGCGCGCCCTTTTCGCGGATGGTCGTCTCGTCGACCGGCACCATTCCGGCCTCGGAGCCGGCGATCAGAAGACCGTCGCCTGTCACGACATAGCGCATCGGTCGTAAGCCGTTCCGGTCGAGCCCGCCGCAGACCCAGCGCCCGTCCGTCATCGCAAGGGCGGCAGGGCCGTCCCAGGGCTCCATCACGGCATTGCAATAGGCATACATGTCCTGCCACGCCTTTGGCATCTCGCCGGTCATCTTCGACCAAGCCTCGGGCACCAGCATCGTCTTGGTCATGGGGGCGTTACGGCCCGACCGGACCATCACCTCGAAAACCGCGTCCAGCGCACCCGAGTCGCTCGTGCCCGACGGGATGATAGGCTTGATGTCCTCGGCGGCCTCGCCGAAGTTGTTGCTGGCCATGCGGATTTCATGGCTCTTCATCCAGTTCACGTTGCCGCGCAGCGTGTTGATCTCGCCGTTGTGCGCCAGCATCCGGAACGGCTGCGCCAGCCACCACTGCGGGAAGGTGTTGGTCGAATAGCGCTGGTGGTAGATCGCGAAGGCGCTTTCGAAGCGCTCGTCCATCAGATCAGGATAAAAAACGGCCACCTGCTCGGCCAGCATCATGCCCTTGTAGATGATACTCCGGCAGGACAGCGAACACAGATACAGCCCCTGGATCTGGGCCGCGAGGGCCGCTTTCTCGATGCGGCGACGGATGATGTAAAGTTCGCGCTCGAACTGCTCGTCGTCGATGGGCTTGTCGCAACGGATCAATATCTGCTCGATTTCGGGCCGGGTCGCATTGGCCTTTTCACCCAGCACGTCGGTATTCACCGGAACGTGCCGCCAGCCGTAGATGTAATGCCCCATCCGCAGCACTTCGGACTCGACGATCGTCCGGCAGCGCTCCTGTGCGCCGAAATCCGTGCGCGGCAGGAAGACCTGCCCCACGGCGATCAGCTTTGTCATGTCGGGCTCGTGCCCCGTACGGCGCACCTGATCGTAAAAGAACCGGACCGGAATCTGCACATGGATGCCTGCCCCGTCGCCGGTCTTGCCGTCCGCGTCGACAGCGCCCCGATGCCAGACGGCTTTCAGCGCGTCGATGCCCGCGACCACGACCTTGCGGCTCGGCTTGCCCGAAATGGCGACCACAAGACCGACGCCGCAGGACGAATGCTCGTCCTCGGCCCGGTAAAGCGAATGATCGTTCATATAAGCGCGCTTCGCCTCTTCGGCGGCAACCCAGGCTGCATCGTAGGTCATGGCGCGTCTCCTTCAACGAACTGGTTGGTCGCTTCGTATTCGGCTCTGGTCTTGCGGGGATGATCGCCCGACAGCCGGGCCGCAGTCATCGCACAATCGATGTAGATTTCCGATCGCAGCGGCCAGTCGCGTGCCGCGTCGAAGAGGCCGGGCATCAGGCCATAAATCGTCTCATCGGGTCCTGTGTCCCGAAACCACAGGTGGCTGCCGCAGACCGAGCAGAATGCCCGCTCGGCAAAGTCAGGCGAGGCATGGACCGCGACCGGCCCTTCAATCTCGATCCCCGCCTTTTCGGCGTTGAAACAAAGGAACAGCCCACCCGACCACCGCTGGCACATCCGGCAATGACAGGCGCCCGAGCGGGGATCATAATCGCCGCTTACCGTGATCCTGACCGCCCCGCACAGGCAATGCCCCACGATCGGCTCGCTCATCTTGCAGCTCCCACGGGAATGATCTTCCCGTCCTTGGGTAGCGACGACATGGTCGCCTCGCACTCGAACAGCGGCTCAGTCGAGAAGAAGCCCGGCTCTCCGGGGAAGATGAACTCGCGCGGGCTGCCGTCGACAGGCACCGGACCATCGGGTCCGTCCCACTCGGACGGACCAGAGAAGAAAAGCCGCCACTCGGGATGGATGTACTCGTTGCCCCGGGCACTGCGAAGCGAGGTTCCGTCAAGCAGGTTCTCGGCGAAATCGAACTGCGTCTCGAGCAGGGTGATCCCGTCGATCTCGACGCTGCGCCCGGTCAGCGTGTCGAAGCCCGTGACCAAAGACCGGGTGCCCGGGTCTTCGGTCAGTCCGAAGCGGAAGGTATCTGTCCCGGTCGAGAGCAGCTCCGAGAAGGACGCGGGATCGGCAGGGTTGGGATCGAGCGTTTGCCGCACGGTCGGGAACAGGTCGTAGCTTTCGATCCACTGCGTCTCGGCGTCGATCCGGCTGACGAAGAAGATGCCCTCCTGGTCGAAATCCGCCCGCCACTGATGGCCCGGCGGATCGCCCTCGCATTTGTAATGATTGGACACGCGGCAGGCCCGTGACTGCACGGTCAGCCAGCCGGTGCATCCCGGCGGCGGCTCGAACTGGCCAGGCACGGGGGACTGGGCACGGGCCACCGGGACGGCTCCAACGACGACCGAGGCGATCAGAAGCGCTGCGCGCATCGCCTACTCCGCCGCCACGGTCACGGGCTGCGCGATGTAGCTCAGGATTGCGTCCGCCGCCTCGCGCCCGTCGCGGATCGCCCAGACGACAAGGCTGGCACCGCGCACGATGTCGCCTGCCGCATAGACGCCCGGCAGGCTGGTCGCATGGGTGCGGAAGTCGGCCTTGATCGTGCCCCAGCGCGTGACGGACAGCTCCGGCACGCCCCACAACGTTGGCAGCGCCTCGGGCTCGAAGCCCAGCGCCGCGATCACGAGATCGCAGGGTTCAAGCTGATCGGCCCCCTCGATGACTTCGGGCACCTGACGCCCCGTCGCGTCGGGTGCGCCCAGGCGCATCCGCTGGACCATCACACCGCCCGCGACAAGGCCGCGCGGCGCGGACAGCCAGACGAACTCGACGCCCTCTTCCTCGGCATTCGCGACCTCGCGCTGGCTGCCGGGCATGTTGGCCCGGTCGCGGCGGTAGAGGCACTTGACCGAGGTCGCCCCCTGGCGCACCGCCGTGCGGACACAGTCCATCGCCGTGTCGCCGCCGCCGATCACCACGACGCGCTTGCCTTCAGCGTTCAACTCGCCCGAGTCAAAGTCGGGCACGTCATCGCCAAAGCTCTTGCGGTTGCTGGCGGTCAGATAGTCGAGGGCCGCGACCGTTCGGGTCGTGCCCGTCCCCGGCACGACGAGATCGCGCGCCTTGTAGACGCCCGTGGCGATCAGCACCGCATCGTGCTTGCCCCGAATGGCGTCAAAGCTGATGTCCTGACCGACCGTGCAATTCAGAACGAACTGAACGCCGCCCTGTTCAAGCTGGGCAATGCGCTGCATGACGACCGGCTTCTCCAGCTTGAAGCCCGGAATCCCGTACGTCATAAGCCCGCCTGCCCGGTCGTAACGGTCATAGACCGTCACCTGAACGCCGCGCCGCCGCAGCACGTCAGCAGCCGAAAGGCCGCCGGGACCCGCACCGATGATGCCGACGCTCTCTGGCCGCTCGCGCTCGGGACGGATCGGCTTGACCCATCCCTCCTCCCAAGCAGTGTCGGTGATGTAGCGTTCCACCGCGCCAATGGTGACTGTCCCGTGACCCGATTGCTCGATAACGCAATTGCCTTCGCACAGTCGATCCTGCGGGCAGATGCGGCCGCAGATCTCGGGAAAGGTGTTGGTCGCCTGACTAAGCTCGTAGGCTTCCTGAAGGCGACCCTCGGCGGTCAGGCGAAGCCAATCAGGGATGTTGTTGTGCAGCGGGCAATGTGTCTGGCAGTAGGGCACGCCGCACTGGCTGCACCGCCCGGCCTGCTCGGCGGCCTTCTGGTCGGCGTAGTCGCGATAGATCTCGTGAAAGTCCTGCGCGCGAAGATCGGGCGGCCTCTTTTCGGGCGTCTCTTTTCCGACGGTAACGAATTGAAGCATCCGCTGCTTGGCCATGACGACGCCTTCCGCGAAGGTGGGTGGACCGAAGTCTTAGCGAGGCACAGGCGGAGATAAAAGTCAGCAACGCTGACCTATATAGCAGAAAGAAGTCTTGGTCGCAGCCTTTCTCGTTGTGGCGACGACATTTTAAGACAGCTCTGCTGTCCTAACCATTAGAATCCAGCCCAAAGTCCCAGAAGCGCAGCGGTCCCCACGCCGATTCGCCACCAGCCGAAGACGGCGAATCCGTTGCGACTGACGTAACCCAGCAACCAGCGAACCACGACGACGGCGCTTAGAAATGCAGCAACAAACCCCACGGCGATGATCCCGACCGCGCCCGTGTCAAGCACGTCCCGGTTCGCCCAGAGATCATATGTGAAAGCCCCCGCCATTGTGGGCATCGACAGAAAGAACGAGAACTCTGCCGCTGCGCGGCGGCTCGCCCCCAGCCACAACGCGCCGACGATCGTCGCCCCCGACCGCGACACGCCGGGGATCATGGCGAGACATTGGATGAACCCGATCTTCAGAGCCATCGACAGGGGCAGCTGCATCGCATCGTCATGCACCGGGTTCGCCGCAAGCCGATCCACGAACAGCAGCACCACCCCGCCCACGATCAGCATGACCGCGATCAGGACGGGGGTCTCGAACAGGACAGTCTTGATGAAGTCATGCGCGAGCACGCCGATCACCGCCGCAGGCAGGAACGCGATCAGGACCGACGCAACGAACCGACGCGCGGCTGGATCATGGGGTACCGCCCGCGCCACGGCCCAGAGGCGCGCGGCGTAGACCGTCAGGATCGCCAGAACCGCACCAAGCTGGATCACCACCTCAAAGGTGCGTCCCGGATTCTCGAAACCGAGGAAATGCCCCGCCAGCAGCAGGTGACCGGTCGACGAGACCGGAATGAACTCGGTCAGTCCCTCGACCAGCCCGAGAACGGCAGCAACGAGAAGCGAGTTGTCCAAGGGCCTATGGCTTTCGCAGGTTCTTGGCCGAAGCCTTGATGGTCGCGAACTGCCCCGACGGCCGATAGCGCCAGAGATACTCCGGCAGCACAGCCTCCATCGCGACGGGCGTCATGCCAAGATCGGCAAAGCCTTTGGCGGTCGGGCCCACGACATTGTCGCGGCCAAGGTTGCGAACCTGATCGCGGGTAAGAACGCCGTTGCTGACAAGGCCGAAGGTCACGGCCTGAAGCATGTCAAAGCCGAAGGCCATCAGGCGGGCGACGGGAAACGGTACGTTCACCACCAGTCGCCGCCGCTGGATGATGCCCAGCATCCGCGTCATCAGCGCATGGAAGGTTTCGACATCCGGGCCGCCAAGTTCGTAAATGCCGGGCGCGACCTGGCCCAGAACGGCCTTCGTCGCCGCCTGCGCCACATCATCGACGTAGACGGGTTGAAAGCGCGTATCCCCACCCACGACCGGCAACATCGGGCCGATGCGGGCCATGGTCGCAAAGCGGTTGAAGAACTGGTCTTCCTGCCCGAACACGATGGAGGGACGCAAGATCACCGCAGCGGGGAATGCCGCCGTCACCGCCGCTTCTCCGGCGGCCTTGGTACGCGCATAGGCACTGGGCGAGGCTGCATCCGCCCCGATCGCCGAGATCTGCACGAGCCGCGCCACCCCCGTCTCGGCGGCGATGCGGGCGATCCGGCCCGCGCCCTCGGCCTGAACGGCATCGAAGCGGTTGCGGCCCTGTTCGGCAAGGATGCCGACGCAGTTCACGACGGCCTCCGCCCCCTGCATGACCGCGCGCACCGAAGCGTCGTCGCGGATGTTGCAGAACACCGGCTCGACCTGGCCGACGACCCCGTAGGTCCGCACGAACAACGCCTCGTTCGGGCGGCGGACGGCGACACGCACACGCCAGCCTTCTCTCGCCAGACGCCGCGCGATGTAGCGGCCGACAAAGCCGGAGCCTCCGTAGATCGTGACAAGCCTGTCCATCCGCCCCGCCCTTTGCAGCCGTCCAAGACGCTGTCCGCATAGCTTTTCGGCCCAGTCGGAACAAGCAGCAAAGGTTGCGTCGAATCCGCCATCGGAGCGTTGACACTCCGGTAGCCCCCCGATACATCGCGCTTCACGACACCTGCCCAGGTGGCGGAATTGGTAGACGCGCACGGTTCAGGTCCGTGTGCCGCAAGGCGTGGAGGTTCGAGTCCTCTCCTGGGCACCAGTCGACGGTCACTTCCGTCCTTGTGATCGCGGATCGCGCCCCGTGCGGGGCATGGCCGAGGTTCGTGACCGAATGATGGGCCGGTCAGCCGCTTGCAAAAAGGGCAGCCCATGACACTTCATCTCTATCGAAACGACCTGCCCGATGGGCTCGACCTTGGTCCGGTCGTCGCCATCGACACCGAGACGATGGGCCTGAACCCCCGGCGCGACCGACTTTGCGTCGTGCAACTATCCTCAGGCGACGGAAACGCGCATCTGGTCCAGATCGAGCGCGGCCAGACGCGGGCGCCGAACCTCGAGCGATTGCTGACCGATCCGGCCACGCTGAAGCTCTTTCATTTCGGGCGTTTCGACATCGCGGCGCTGAAGCAGGCCTTCGGTGTCACCACCGCACCGGTGTGGTGCACCAAGATCGCCTCGAAGCTGATCCGTACCTTCACCGACCGGCACGGCCTGAAATACCTGCTCATCGAGCTTGCGGGTGTCGATGTGTCAAAGCAGCAGCAGACGTCCGATTGGGGTGCCGAGCAACTGACCGAGGCGCAACGCGACTACGCGGCGTCGGACGTGCTCTATCTGCACCGGCTGAAGGACGAGCTTCAGGCCCGCCTGATCCGCGAAGGACGCCTAGACCTCGCCGAACGCTGTTTCGCGTTCCTGCCGACACGGGCAGAGCTTGACCTGCTTGGCTGGGATGAGCCGAATGACCTCTTCCACCACTGACGGCGTTGTGGCGGCCGCGCGTCGCGTGATCGGACGCGAGGCTGAAGCGCTGACCCTGCTGGCCGCTGGCCTCGACGACAGCTTCGAAAGGGCGGTGGACCTGCTGCTTGCGGCCAAGGGGCGGGTGATCGTCTCGGGCATGGGCAAGTCGGGTCACATCGGTCGAAAGATCGCGGCGACCTTCGCCTCGACCGGCACGCCCGCCCAATTCGTGCATCCGGCCGAGGCGAGCCACGGCGATCTCGGAATGGTCACGCGCGACGACGTGGCCCTCGTGCTGTCCAACTCGGGCGAGACACCCGAACTTGCCGATATCATCGCCCATACGCGGCGTTTTGCGATTCCGCTGATCGGCGTCGCCGGGCGGCCGGGATCGACCCTGCTGCGCCAGTCGGACGTGGCTATCCTGCTGCCGGACGCGCCCGAGGCGTGCGACACGGGCGTAGTGCCCACGAGTTCGACGACCATGACGCTGGCGCTCGGCGACGCTCTGGCGGTGGTCCTGATGGAACACCGCCGTTTCACGCCCGAACAGTTCCGCGTCTTTCACCCCGGGGGAAACCTCGGGGCACGGCTTCGAACCGTGCGCGACCTGATGCACCGCAACATGCCCCTCGTCGGTGCCGGTGCGGCCATGAGCGACGCGTTGCTCGCGATCAGCCGCAAGGGCTTTGGCGTGGTCGGGGTGACAGACGAGGCGGGCAGCCTTGTCGGCATCATCACCGATGGCGACCTTCGCCGCCACATGGACGGTCTACTTGGCCGAACGGCCGCCGAAGTGATGACCGCCGCCCCCCGCACGATCGGCCCCGAGGCTTTGGCCGAGCAGGCACTTGCCCTGATGAACGAGCGCAAGATCACATGCCTTTTCGTGGTGGACCCCGACGCGGGCGGACCGGCGGTCGGCATCCTGCATATCCATGACTGCCTGCGCGCGGGCGTTGCCTGAAATGGCACGGGACAATGACACCTGGTCGCGCTGGGTGGCATGGCTGAAGATCGTGCTTCCCCTGATCGCGCTTGCCATGCTGTCTTCGCTGTTCCTTTTGTCGCGCACGATCGACCCGACGGCGGCAATCCCGTTCTCGGAGGTCGATGTCGAGGATCGGGCGCGCGAGCCGCGGCTGACGGCACCGACCTTTTCGGGCGTGACCGGCGACGGTGCATCCTTCAACATTTCCGCCAGCGACATGCGCCCCGACATTACGGCCCCGGGCCGCGGCACCGCCATCGACCTTGTCGGCCGGATGGAGACACCCGATGGCGTGACGACCACGATCGAGGCCGCCGAAGGCCGGGTCGACACGCCGGGGGGGACCTTCGAGATGACCGGCGATGTTGTTGTCGCGTCGGATACCGGTTACCGCATCACGGCACCACGCCTGACCGGCAGGCTCGACGCAACCGCCCTCGATCTTGGCGGAGGCCTGAAGGCCTCCGCCCCGTTCGGCGAGATCACGGCGGACTCGATGACCCTGCGCCCTTCGCCGCAGAAAGCGGGCCAGTATCTTCTGGTTTTCAACGACCGCGTCCGGCTGGTATATCGACCCTGACGCACAGTCGAGAACGGGAAACCATGAGACATCTTCTTCGGTCTGCTGCGGTCGCCTCCCTGCTTTGCTGCGCGCCCCTTTCGGGTGCCGCGCAGTCAGGCGCTTCGGTGGCCTTCGGCAGCCTCAAGGGCGACCCGTCGCAGCCGGTCGAGGTCACATCCGACCAGCTTCAGGTCAACCAGTCCGACGGATCGGCCCTGTTCAGCGGCGATGTTGTGGTGATCCAGGGCGGAATGCGCCTGTCGGCGGCCGCGGTTCAGGTCGAATATGGCGAGGACGGGCAGCGCATCGAACGTCTGCTCGCCACGGGCGGGGTGACGCTCGTGAACGGCGGCGAGGCCGCCGAGTCGGACGAGGCGACCTATACCATCGACACCGGAACGATCGTGATGACGGGCGACGTTCTGCTGACGCAGGGCGGATCGGCGCTGTCGGGGCGGCAACTTACCGTCGACCTGAACACGGGCACCGGCGTGATGGAGGGGCGGGTGAAGACCGTCTTCGTCCCAGCCGACACTCCTTGACCCTGCCGCCCGACCTGACCTTGACGACCGGGAACGTCGGCCTGCATGTGCGCCGCCTTCGCAAGAGCTACAAGCGCCGGCCAGTGATCCGCGACATGGACATTGACCTCATGCGGGGCGAGGTTGTGGCACTTCTGGGCCCGAACGGGTCGGGCAAGACGACCTGCTTCTATGCCATCGCGGGGCTCGTTACGCCCGAAAGTGGCAGCGTGATCCTCGACGGGCGCGATGTCACGCCCCTGCCGATGTACCGGCGCGCCCAACTTGGTATCGGCTACCTGCCGCAGGAGGTATCGATCTTTCGCGGCCTGACGGTCGAGGACAACATCCTCGCGGTCCTCGAGATCACCCATGCAGGGCGCCACAAGCGGCGCGAACGGCTGGAAGAGCTGCTGTCCGAGTTCTCGATCACCCACATCCGCCGTACCCCGGCCCTCGCCCTTTCGGGGGGCGAGCGGCGTCGGGTGGAGATCGCGCGCTGCCTTGCCGCCGACCCGAAATACCTTCTGCTAGACGAGCCTTTCGCAGGCGTCGACCCGATCGCGGTCGGCGAGATCCGGCATCTCGTCCAGGACCTCAAGCGGCGCGGGATCGGTGTTCTCATCACGGACCACAACGTGCGCGAGACACTCGAAATCGTGGACCGGGCCTATATCCTCCACGACGGCTCGGTCCTGATGAGCGGCACGGCCGAAGAAGTGGTCCAGGACGAAAATGTCCGGCGCGTCTATCTCGGGCGCGATTTCCGCATCGGCTGAGTGGCGACGACGATCCGCAAGCCGCACCACACGCCTGTTGACATCACCCTGCGCCCGGTCCCCAATTACCCGTAGAGCGTGCGCGACCTGCCCGGATCGGAGCGCGCCTCGGGCCCATAATGCGGCCCCGTCCCTTGTGCCATCGGGCACCGAATTCCATCGGGACACCTGCGCTTGGCAGGACCGCCCCGCCGCCGAACCGAAGGAGGGGTCATGCGGTATCAGATCAGCGGCAGACACATCGACATCGGCGAGGCGCTTCAGACGCACGTCAAGGCCGAGATGGGCGAAGTGGTCGAGAAGTACGCACAGCGGCCCACCGAATGCGTTGTCGTGTTCTCGAAGGTCGCGCATGAGTTCGTCTGCGAAAGCGTGATCCACCTGTCGACCGGGCTGACCGCCCAGGCCACCGGCCATGCCGCCGAAGTCTATGCAGCCTTCGAGTCGTGCCGCGAGAAGATGGACAAGCAACTTCGCCGCTACAAACGCCGCCTGCGGAGCCACCATCGTGACCGTACGGCACCGGTTGAATTCGATGACGGCTCCTCCTATATCCTCGCGTCATCCGAAGAGCCCGAGGAAACCGAACCCGACACGCTTCAGCCCGTCGTGATTGCCGAGATGGAAACGAGGATCCCCTCGATCACCGTCGGAGAGGCCGTCATGCAGCTTGAACTGGCGGGGGACAGGATGCTCGTGTTCAGGAACGAAGGACATGGCGGGGTCAATGTCGTCTATCGCCGCGACGACGGCAACATTGGCTGGATCGACCCGCGCAACAGCAAATAGCGCCCGTTTGGCGCAGGAATCGAACGTGGTATGGAACTGTCCAAGCTGCTGAAGCCGGGGGCCGTGAAGGTTGTCGGCCACCTGACCAGCAAGAAGCGCCTGTTTCAGGAATTGGGCGAGCTGGCTGCACAGGCCTACGGGCTGAATGCGTCAGTCGCCGTTGACGGCCTGCAGGAGCGTGAGAGCCTTGGCCCGACTGGCGTCGGCCACGGCATTGCTCTGCCCCATGCGCGGCTCGAGGATCTGGCCGGAATCGTCGGCCTTTTTCTGAGGCTCGAGAAGCCGCTCGATTTCGACTCGGTGGACCGCCAGCCGGTCGATCTGGTCTTCGCGCTTTTTGCGCCGAAGGATTCGGGTGTCGACCACCTCAAGGCCCTTGCCCTGGTCAGCCGGACGATGCGTGACCCGGCAGTTTGCGCCAAGCTGCGGGCCAACACCGATCCGGCCAAGCTGCATGCGATCCTGACGGAAGGCCGCGCGAGTCAAGCGGCATAGGGCGCGAATCCAAAGGCGATGAAGTCCCGCCGGTAGGTCGCCTCGACAGCGCGCGCCACCTCGTCCGTCCAGATCGTGGCCAAGGGCAAATGCCCGGAAGTCGGCTCGACCCCGAGGTCGGGCATC
>JANPJD010000102.1:0-27090 GCA_031425325.1 Rhodobacterales bacterium
CATCACCGCATCCACCGTGAAGGGATCGACCTTCCACTTCCACCAGTCGCCCCGCTTGCGGCCGACATGATAGGCCGAGGTCAGGCGCTTGAGCATGAAGCCTTCGGCCCCTCGCGCCCGTGCCTCAAGGCGCGTCAGCGCGAGACCCTCCCAGTCGGCAAAGCCGACCCCCGGTGAAAGACCCAGCGGCAGGCCCGGCGGCAGCGCTGCGATCCGCGCCTCAAGCCGTGCGCGGCGCAGGCCGAGGGGGGCGGCGCGCAGGTCCTCGCCCGCATCCTCCAACAGGTCATAGGCCAGCATCCGCGCGGGCGTCTCGGCCAGCAGCTTCTTCGAGACGATCTTGCGCCCGATCCGCGTCTGGAGCGCGGCAAAGGGCTTCGGCGCGCCGTCGCCCCAGGCTAGAACCTCGCCGTCGATCACCGTGCCGGGGGGCAGGAAGTCGGCCAGCGAGCCGAATTCGGGGAAGCGGTCTGTGATCAACTCCTCGCCCCGCGACCAGAGCGCGAAGGCGTCGCGGCGGTGGATCAACTGTCCCCGGATGCCGTCCCATTTCCATTCGGCCAGCCACTCGGCCGGATCGCCGAGGCTGTCGGGGGGCTGTTCCAGCGGCGCGGCGAGCGCGAATGGATAGGGCCGCGCCCCTTCGGCCGCCCCATCGGTCGTCTCGATCAGCGCGGCATAGCTCGTGCGCTCGGGTGTCCAATCGCCCATCAGACGATGCGCGAGAAGGGCTTCGTCGATCCCCGTCGCCTGCGCCAGCGCGCGGGTCATCAGGCCTTGGCTTACACCCATGCGGAAGCTGCCGGTGATGAGCTTGTTGAAGAGGAACCGCTCGTCCTCGTCGAGGCTGTCCCAGGCGGCGAGGATCGCTGCCCGCCGCTCGGGTGCGGGGCGGCCCGCCAGCGCCCGCAGGCCTGCCATGTGCTGCCCGAGCGTCAGGTTCGAGGCACCCGTCGCCGGCGGCAGGATCAGGGTGATCGTCTCGGACAGATCGCCCACAACCGGATAGGCCTCCTCGAACAGCCAGAGCGGCAGACCGGCGTGTTCGGCCGCCCATTCGCGCAGTTCGGTCGCGTTGACTGCGCGCTTCGGCCTGCGCCCCGAGAGGAGCGCCATCGTCCAGAGCCGGTCCTCCTCGGGGGCTTCGCGGAAGTAGTCGGCCAGGGCAGCGGTCTTGGCCGAGGTCTTGGTCGTCGCATCGAGCGCAGCGAAGAGGCGGGCGAAGCGCTTCATGGTCGGTCGCGACAGGGGGCTTTCCGCCCCCCGCACCCCCCGAGGATATTTGCGCCAGAATGAATGGAGGGGCCGGTCATTCGACGACCTCGGTCTCGGCGGAGGATTCGGCGGCCTCGCCTTCCCATTCGGTCGCGACGATGCCCGCGTCGTAGCCTTGGCTTTCCAGCCAGCGGCGGAACACCGAGGTGTAGCCGTGGGTCACGAAGACGCGGGACGCGCCGGTCGCGCGGATCGCCTCGTTCAGGCCCGGCCAGTCGGCGTGGTCCGACAGGATGAAGCCGGTCGCGGCCCCCCGGCGGCGGCGCACCCCGCGCAGGCGCATCCAGCCCGAGGCGAAGGCCGAGGCAGCGGTCGGGCCGAAGCGGTTGGCCCAGGGCGTGCCCTGCGCCGAAGGCGGGGCGATGACGATGGCGCCCGGATGGGTTTTCGCCGTGACGGCTGCGGTGACATGCGTCGTCTGCGGCAGGCGGTAGCATTGGGCGCGAAGCACCTCGGTCGTCGCCTCGACAGCACCGTGGGTCAGGATCGCGCCGATCGCAGGATCGAGCGCCGCCATGATCCGCTGCGCCTTGCCGAGCGCATAGGCCCCCAGGATCGAGACGCGACCCTCGGCTGCATTGGCCGCCCACCAGGCGTTCAGCTGGGCCATCACCTCGGGTTGCGGTTTCCACCGGAAGACCGGCAGGCCGAAGGTGCATTCCGAGATGAAGGTGTGGCAGGTGACCGGCTCGAACGGTTCAGACAGGCCGTCCGGCGTGATCTTGTAGTCGCCCGAGACGACCCAGACCTCGCCGTCGCGCTCGACCCGGATCTGCGCCGAGCCCGGGACATGTCCGGCGGGGTGGAACGAGACAGTGACGCCGCCGATCCGCCGCGCCTCGCCGTAGGATATAGTGTCGAGCGTGATTGCGCCAAGGCGATGGCGGATCACGGGGGCCGCCAGATCGGTGGACAGGTAGCGGCCATGTCCCGACCGCGCATGGTCCGAATGGCCATGCGTGATGAGCGCCCGCTCGACCGGGCGCCATGGGTCGATGTGAAAGCCGCCGTCCGGGCAGAAGATGCCGCGGTCGGTGAAGGCAAGGACGGGATCGCGCGCCATGACCGTCAAACTAGCGCGCGCGGCCGGGCAGGTCACGGCCCGCGGCATGCCCGTTTTTTCGGCCCTTGCCCCGGATTGCCCCCGCAAACCGCGCCGAGGGGCTTCCCCCAGGCGAAACCGGCTGATTAACTGACATGAAGACGAAGGGGATACGTCCGCGGTGATCGACTTTTTCAACGAGATGTACCACGGTGGTGCGGTGCGCCTCCCTTATGCGCGGCTCGAGGACTGGACGCGCGCCATGCCCTCCGAGTTCCGCCAGATGAAGCAGGCCGAGGCGGAAGCGCTGTTCCGCCGCATCGGCATAACCTTCGCCGTTTATGGCGAGGGGGGCGATCCGGACCGCCTGATCCCGTTCGATATGTTCCCCCGCGTATTTACGGGGGCGGAGTGGGGCAGGCTCGAGCGCGGCATCAAGCAGCGGGCGCGGGCCCTGAATGCCTTTCTCGTCGACATCTACGGGCGGGGCGAGATTGTGCGCGCGGGCCGCATCCCGGCGCGGCTCGTCTATCAGAACGCGGCCTACGAGAAGGCCGTGGCGGGCTTCATGCCGCCCAAGGGGGTCTATAGCCATGTGGTGGGCGTCGACCTGGTGCGGACCGGGCCGGACGAGTTCTTCGTGCTCGAGGACAACTGCCGCACGCCCTCGGGGGTCAGCTACATGCTGGAAAACCGCGAGATCATGATGCGGATGTTCCCCGATCTGTTTCGCGCCAACCGGATCGAGCCAGTAGACCAGTATCCGATGCTTTTGCGCCGCACGCTGGCCAGCGTCGCACCGCAGAAGTGCAGCGGCGAACCGACGGTGGTCATCCTGACGCCCGGCCATTTCAACAGCGCCTATTACGAGCACAGCTTCCTTGCTGACCTGATGGGGGTCGAGCTGGTCGAGGGGCAGGATCTTTTCGTCGAGGGCGAATTCGTCTGGATGCGGACGACCGAAGGCCCGCGCAAGGTCGATGTCATCTACCGGCGGATCGACGACGCCTACATCGACCCGCTGTGCTTCCGCCCGGATTCGATGCTGGGGATCGCGGGCCTGATGGATGTCTACCGCTCGGGCGGGGTCACGATCTGCTCGGCGCCGGGGGCGGGGGTCGCCGACGACAAGGCGGTCTACACCTATGTGCCCGACATGATCCGCTTCTATCTCGGCGAAGAGCCGATCCTGAAGAACGTGCCGACCTGGCAATGTGCGCGCCCGGACGAGTGTCTTTATGTGCTCGAGAACCTGGCCGACCTGGTCGTCAAGGAGGTACACGGCTCGGGCGGCTATGGCATGCTGGTGGGGCCGAAGTCGACGGCGGCCCAGATCGCAGCCTTCGCCGAACGCATCAAGGCCGATCCGGGCAACTACATCGCGCAGCCAACGCTCGCGCTGTCGACCGTGCCCACCTTTGTCGAGGAGGGGATAGCGCCGCGCCATGTGGACCTGCGGCCCTACTGCCTGGTGGGCGAGCGGATCGAGCTTGTGCCCGGGGGCCTCACGCGGGTCGCGCTGACGGACGGGTCGCTTGTTGTGAACTCGTCGCAGGGCGGAGGGGTCAAAGACACCTGGGTGCTGGCGGAATGACAAACTACAGTCAACCAGCAAAAAGTGAGGAAGCGTTAGCTCAAGAAGAGTTTGATAGCGAGTTTCGCCGCATTGGACAAAGGTACTGGACTAAGGGGGCTGAATACGATTTCGATGTCAGTGTCGCTTTGGGCAGAAACATAAAAAAACAAGAACTTGGGTATTTTATCGCGGACCCTGATTTACGTCCCGTGCCATTCGATGTAACTCGAGATAGGCTAATAATCAATGGACGGCAAGATATCGCTACAATATTTGGGATGTCAAGGGCGGGTTTGTTTAGGCTCGCCCGTATTGAAAGGAAGATAAACATTGCAATTGGATTAATGTCGCTGGTTGTGTTGATGAATGCGGGCCTCATTGCTTTGTTGTGGGTGGAACGCTAGCAATGCTGAGCCGGACCGCCGATAACCTCTACTGGCTCGCACGCTACATGGAGCGCGCCGAGACGACGGCACGGCTGCTTGAGGTCGGATCGCGGATCACGCTTCTGCCGTCGTCGGGCACCGGCTATCGCAACGAGTGGGACTCGCTTCTGCGGGCAAGCGGCACGGCGATAGGCTTTGACGCGAAATACGGCGAGCCGGTGCAGCGCAATATAGAAAGCTACCTTTTCTTCGACCGCGACAATTCGTCGTCGGTCGCCTCGAGCCTGTTCCGGGCACGAGAGAATGCCCGGATCGTGCGGACGGCACTGACGACGCAGGTCTGGGATGCAATCAACACCGCCTTTCAGGAACTTCGCCAGCTTGAGCGCCAGCCACGAAGCTCGCTCGAACTGGGGCAACTGACCGACTGGACGATGCGGCACGCGGCGATGGTGCGCGGCTCGATCGACAGTACGCAACTCCGTAACGACGGATGGGATTTCCTGAACCTCGGCTACAACCTCGAGCGCGCCGACAACACGGCGCGGCTGATCGACGTGAAGTACTACGTCCTGCTGCCTGGGGTGGAGTATGTCGGCTCGGGCCTCGACAGCTATCAGTGGTCGACGCTGCTGCGGGCGATGAGCGCGCAGCGCGCGTTCCACTGGGCCTATGGCGGCGAGGTTACGGCGCGCAAGATCGCGCATTTCATGATCCTGAACCCGCAAAGCCCGCGCTCGCTGATCGCCTCGATCCAGGGGGTGAACATGCATCTCGACCGCCTGGCACGCGGCTACGGGCGGCAGACCGACGCGCAGGCCCGCGCGCGGCGGCTGCTGGGGGGGCTGGCCGAAGGCACGGTCGAGGACATCTTCGACGAGGGGATGCACGAGTTCCTGTCGCGCTTCATCGCCGAGGTGGCGGCGGTGGGCGGGCTTGTCCACGAAGGCTATCTCAGTGGGGATGTCCGATGATCCTGAGCGTCGATCACGTCACGATCTACCGCTATGCCAAGCCGGTCCGGGGGGCGGTGCAAAGCCACCGGCTGACCCCTTCGGTGTTCGAGGGGCAGAGGGTCCGCGACTGGACAGTCACCGTCACGGATGGCGTGAAGGGTGGCGGCTTTCGCGACGGCGGCGGCGACTGGGTGCAGGGCTGGACCGTTCCCGGCCCGGTGAGCGAGATCGAGGTGATCGTTCGCGGTACGGTCGAGACGAAGGACCTGACCGGCATGCTGCGTGGCCACCGCGAGACGATCCCGCGCGAGGCCTATCTGAACGAGACCGTCTCCACCCGCGCCGACGCGGCGCTGGCCGAGATTGCCCGCGTGGCCGAGGGGGCCGAGGGGCCGCTTGACGCCGCACACCGGCTGAGCGCTGCGGTTAGCGAGGCCATCGCCTATCGTCCGGGGGTAACTGAAGCACGCACCACCGCCGCCGAGGCACTGGCGCTGGCAGAGGGGGTGTGTCAGGACCATGCCCACGCGCTTATCGCCGTGGCGCGACGGGCGGGTCTGCCTGCGCGCTATGTTTCGGGCTATCTGCATGCCGATACCGACGGCAAGACGCACGAGGCGGCGCATGCCTGGGCCGAGGTCTGGATCGCCTCGCTCGGGTGCTGGGTCGGTTTCGATGCGGCGAATGCCTGCTGTCCGGATGACCGTTATATCCGGCTCGGCTCGGGTCTTGACGCGCAGGACGCGGCCCCGATCCGCGGGATCGCGCGCGGCCCGGGCGCCGAGATGCTGGACGTGACCGTCGCGGTGCAGGCGGTGCAGCAATAACCTGCGACAAATGTCGACGCGCGACCGAACCATTCGCCCGCCGGGGAGTCCCTTGGTGCGCCTGAAACCGGAGTGAAGATGACCTACTGCGTCGGACTGCTGCTGAACGAGGGGATGGTCCTTCTGTCCGACACCCGCACCAATGCGGGCCTCGACAATATCGCCATCTACCGCAAGATGTTCGTCTTCGAGGAGCCGGGCGAGCGGGTGATTGTCATCCTGACTGCGGGAAGCCTGTCGGTGACCCAGACCACGCTTGCACGCCTGAAAGAGGCAATCGAGGAGCCCGACTCGACGGACAAGACCTCGATCATGAAGGCCCCCACGCTGCTGAAGGTGGCAGAAATGGTGGGCAACACGCTGTCCGCCGTGCGCCGCGACATCGACGAGAAGCTTGCCTCGATGAACCAGGGTGCCAGCGCCACGATGATCGTGGCCGGGCAGCGGCGCGACGGGGTGATGCGGATGTTCCTCATCTATCCGGAGGGCAACTTCATCGAGGCGACCGAAGACACGCCCTTCCTTCAGATCGGCGAGCACAAGTATGGCAAGCCGATCCTCGACCGGGTGGTAAAGCCGACCACCTCGATGGCCGACGCGCAGAAGGCGGTGCTTCTGTCGATGGACTCGACGCTGCGCTCGAACCTGTCGGTCGGGATGCCGCTTGATCTGCTGACGGTCGAGCGGGACCAGTGCCGCGTGGCGATGCGCCGCCGGATCGAGGCGGGCGACCCGCAGTTCAAGGCAATGAGCGAGGCCTGGTCCAAGGCGCTGCGCGACGGCTTCACGCAGATCCAGCTTTAGGCCGGAGCGCCGTCGAAGAATGTGCTGATCCGGTCCATCGTCCGCGCGCGGATCGCTGGCGTCTCCATCAGCACCTCGTGCTCGGCATCCTCGACGATCTCGAGCGTGCCGCCGGGCCAACGCGCCATGCGCCGTCGGATGGCGTCGACGGTGACGATCTTTTCGCGCGTGCCGAGGAAGGTCAGGGCGGCGACGGGCGGCGAGGGCAACGCCTGCAGCCGGCGGCACTCTACCAGCGCTTCATGCAGCCATTGCAGCGACGGACCGCCCAGCGCGAGGTCCGGCACCTCGACAACCTGGCGCTTCATCCAGGCGAAGCTTTCAGCGTCGGTCGTCAGCAGATTGCCCTCGAACGGCACCACGGCAAGGTAGCTTGCCCGGTCGGTCTGCGGCACGACCGCCGCGCCCCGCCCCGCCCATCGCGCGCCCGAACTCAGCGCCCAGGCGAGCGGCCGCATCGAAGGTGCTATGCGGATGCCCCACATCGGTGCCGTAAAGGCTGCCGAGCGGAATTTCACCCCCCGGACAAGGGCCCGCAGCCCGATGGTCCCGCCCATCGAATGGGCGAGCATCGACAGCGGCTCGGGCAGTCCGAAGCCCGGCAGGGCACCAAGAACCGCATCGAGGTCGCGCTGATAGTCGAGGAACCGGCCGACATGCCCGATCATCGCAGACGGGATCAGCCGGTCCGACAGGCCCTGGCCGCGCCAGTCGACCGCGACGCTGGCAAAGCCGCGCCGCGCAAGGTCTGCGGCGGTGCGGCCGTACTTCTCGACCGGCTCGGTTCTGCCTGGAAAGATCAGGACCGTCCCGCGCGTTCCGGTCGGCCAGACCGCGACGCGCAAACGGACGCCGTCATCCGCCTTCAGCCAGACCGCCCGTCCGCCGGGCGGACCTTCGGCAAGCGCGTGGTAAAGGGGTGCTTCCGGCGTCACGCAGCACTCACGACAAGACCGATCCCAATTTCATCGCCAGACCCATCGACCCGTCGACCGCAAGCTTGCCGGTCATGAAGGCCGTTGTCGGATTGATATCACCGTCGAGGATGCCCTTGAAGACCTCGGCACTGGCGGTCAGCGTCACATCCGCCTCTTCGTCACCCGCGCGCACACCGGCCCCGTCGATCATGATCGCACCTTCGCCGCTCACGACGAATTTTGCCACCCCGTCGAAGCCGCCAGGCCCGACCTTCTGTTGCAAGGCAGCTACTGCCGTCTCAATCACTTCGCTCATTCGATCCTCCAAACGTGAGTGCCGGGGATATGGACCTCTCGGCAGGCTGCGCTACACTTCGAGCATTATGAAAGTCGGGCAGTTCCTTCTCAATCGTGTCGTTGCGTCGCTGTTGGCGATTTGGGGTTGCGCCATGCCCCTCATGGCGCAGACCACCGACCTCGACGATCTGTTCACCAGGCTTCTGTCGGCCGAAGGGCGCGATGCAGTGCGGATCGAGCGCGAGATCTGGACCGAATGGTCAAAGTCCGGCTCGCCCGCGATGGATCTTCTGCTTGAGCGCGGCCGGTCCGCCCTTCAGGCGGGCGATGTGCAGGCGGCCATCGGCCACCTGACAGCGTTGACCGACCACGCGCCCGACTTCGCCGAAGGCTGGAACGCGCGGGCGACCGCCTATTTCCAGGCGGGCGAGTATGGTCCCGCCTTGCAGGACATCGGCCGTACACTGACGCTCAACCCGCGCCATTTCGGGGCCTTGTCTGGCCTCGCCGCGATCTTCGAGCAGATGGACCGGCCCGATCAGGCGCTTGAAGCCTACAGGGCGGCGCTTGCTATACATCCGCAGCTGCGCGGCGTACAGGAAGCGGTGGACCGGCTGGAAGCCAAGGCGGCCGGTCAGGAACTCTAGCAACACGAAGGCGAAAGCCGATGCGCGCATCTGCGAGGATCACGGCGGTCCTCGGCCCGACCAACACCGGGAAAACCCACTACGCCATCGAACGGATGCTGGCCTACCGCACGGGCGTGATCGGCCTGCCGCTGCGTCTGCTTGCGCGTGAGGTCTATGACCGCATCGTGGCGCAGCGCGGCCCGTCGGTCGTGGCGCTGGTCACGGGCGAAGAGCGGATCGTGCCCGAGCGGACGCAGTACTGGGTCTGCACGGTCGAGGCGATGCCGCTCGAGATCGGTGCGGATTTCGTGGCTGTCGACGAGATCCAGCTATGCGCCGATCCCGAGCGGGGACACGTCTTCACCGACCGTCTGCTGCGGGCGCGGGGCCTTTACGAGACGCTCTTCCTCGGCTCCGAGACGATGCGGGGGGCCATCGCGGCGCTGGTGCCTGCCGCCACCTTCATGAAACGCGACCGCTTCTCGACGCTGACCTTCACGGGTTCGAAGAAGATAAGCCGGATGCCGCCGCGCAGCGCCATCGTCGGCTTTTCGGTCGAGAATGTGTATGCCATCGCCGAGTTGATCCGCCGCCAGAAGGGCGGCTGCGCGGTGGTCATGGGCGCACTCAGCCCACGCACGCGCAACGCACAGGTGGCGCTTTATCAGAACGGCGACGTCGACTACCTTGTGGCGACCGATGCCATCGGCATGGGCCTGAACCTGGACATCAAGCACGTCGCCTTTTCCGCGACCGCCAAGTTCGACGGGCGGCGGATGCGCGCGCTGTTCCCGCACGAGATCGGCCAGATCGCGGGCCGCGCCGGGCGGCATACCGACAACGGGACTTTCGGCGTCACGGGCGAGGCGCGACCTTTCGACGAGGACCTGATCGAGGCGATCGAGAACCATCGCTTCGCACCGATCAAGAAGCTCCACTGGCGCAACGAGCAACTCGACTTCGGCAACCCCGCGCGCCTGATCGCAAGTCTCGAGGCGCAGACCACGGATGCCTGGCTGACCCGGTCGCGCGATGCGGACGATGTGCTTGCGCTCAAGGCCCTGTCCGAGATGCCCGAGGTGCGCGACCGGCTGCGGTCGCCTGCGGCGGTTCGCCTTCTGTGGGACGTCTGCCGGATTCCCGATTTCCGTTCGGTGTCCGAAACGGAACACGCGGGCCTGCTTGCGCGTATCTTCAGCTTCGTGGGGAACGGGGGACAGGTTCCGAATGAGTGGATGGCTAAGGCGATCGCGCGGATCGACCGCAGCGACGGCGACATCGACACCATCTCGAAGCGCCTCGCCTATATCCGCACCTGGACCTACGTGGCGCAACGCAAGGGCTGGGTCGAGGATGAAAGCCATTGGCGCGAGGAAACCCGCGCTGTAGAAGACCGGTTGTCCGACGCGCTTCACGCGGGCCTGACCCAGCGATTTGTGGATCGGCGCACCAGCGTGCTGCTGCGCCGTCTGAAACAGAAGGAGAGCCTCGTGGCCGAGGTGAACGACAAGGGCGAAGTGACGGTCGAGGGCGAGTTCGCGGGCCGACTTGAAGGCTTCCGCTTCCGCCAGGATGCATCTTCAACGCCCGATGCCGCGCGCACGCTGCGGCAGGCGGCCTACGAGGCGCTTCGGCCCGAGTTCCATCTGCGCGCGGATCGCTTCTACAACGCGCCCGACACAGAGCTCGACTTCACCGAGCAGGGCGGCCTGATGTGGGGAGCCTCGGCTGTCGGCAAGCTGGTGCCGGGCCCCGATGCGACCAAGCCTGGCGTCGAGCCCTTCGTCGACGAAGAGGCGGGCTTCGACGTGGCCGAAAAGGTGCGCCGCCGCTTGCAGCACTTCATCGACCGCAAGGTCGCGACGCAGTTCGAGCCGCTTCTTGCGATGGGCCGGGACGAGACGCTTCAGGGTCTCGCGCGCGGTTTTGCGTTCCGTCTGGTCGAGGGGCTGGGCGTGTTGCCGCGCGATGCGGTCACCGAGGACGTGAAGGCGCTCGACCAGGAGTCGCGCAGCGTGCTTCGCAAGCACGGGGTGCGCTTTGGTCAGTTCACGATCTTCCTGCCGCTTCTGCTCAAGCCCGCGCCGACACGCCTTCGCATGGTTCTGTGGTCGCTTGCGAACGGCCTTGCCGAGTTCCCCGAAAGTCCGCCGCCCGGTCTTGTGACCATCCCGAACCTGCCCGATGTGCCAAGGCAGCACTATACGCTGGCGGGCTATCGCCCCGCCGGGGCGCGCGCGGTCCGCATCGACATGCTTGAGCGGCTCGCCGATCTTCTGCGGGCCAAGGACAGCCGCGCGGGGTTCGAGGCGACACCCGACATGCTGTCGATCACCGGCATGACGCTGGAGCAGTTCGCCGATCTCATGGGCGGTCTTGGCTACCGCGCCGAGAAGTCCGAGCGTCCGAAGGTTCGTGCCGAAGCGAAGGCGGCGGTCGTGGCCGATGTCGCTGCGATGCCCGCCGAGGGCGACGTCCCCGCCCCGGCTGCTGACCTCGAGAGTGTCGAGGCGGTCATGCCCGCAGAGGCGGCCCAATCGCCAGCAGAGCCCACTGGCGATCTGCCCGACCCGGTCGCCGAAGCCTCTTCCGAACCGGCCGCACCTGTAGAGATGGAGCAGGTCTACACCTTCGTCTGGGCTCCGCGGGCACGCGGCGGCGAGACGCGCGGTCCCCGCCGCGACCGTGGAGAGGGTCGGGGCGAGGGTCGGGGCCGCGCGCCGCAACAGGCCGAAGGCCAGCCTCAGGCGGCCGCCGAAGCAGAGCGACCCCGCGGTGACGGTTCCAGATCGGAGCGTCCGGACCGCGCGCACCGCAAGCCTGATGCGGGCGGCGGCCCGAGGCAGGGCGCACGTTCCGCCGATGGTCCGCGCGAGGGCTACAAGGGCAAGCCCAAGGGGCAGGGCAAACCGTCCGAGCGAAACCACGAGCGACCGCGCGACCAGCAGCCAAAGACGTTCGAGGCCCGTCCCCCGCGCGAACAGAAGATCGACCCGGACAACCCGTTTGCGATCCTCGCAGCGCTCAAGGTGAAGTGAGCCGGCTGGCTTGACCACGGCGCTGCCCACGCTGCGGCTGGACAAGTGGTTGTGGCATGCGCGCTTCTTTCGCTCCCGCGCCGTGGCCATGGCCGAGGTTTCTGCCGGGCATGTCCGGGTCAACGGCCAGCGCGTCTCGAAACCCGGTCGCGCGGTCGGTCCGGGCGATACGCTGACCTTCGCGCAGGGGGACCGTGTCCGGCTGGTGCGGATCGTGTCGCTTGGCAGCCGGCGCGGCCCGTTCGAGGAGGCGCGGCATCTTTACCTCGACCTCGACCCGCCCCAAGAGCGGCGCCATGCCGACTTGAATGATCCCGACGCCTGATCTAGCAAGACGCCGAGTGATCCGACACGCCGGGGACTGGCATGACCTATGTGGTGACCGACAACTGCATCGCCTGCAAATACACCGACTGCGTCGAGGTCTGTCCGGTCGATTGCTTCTACGAGGGCGAGAACATGCTCGTCATCCATCCTGACGAATGCATCGACTGCGGGGTCTGCGAACCGGAGTGCCCGGCGGATGCAATTCGCCCGGATACCGAACCGGACATGGAGAAGTGGGTCGAGTTCAACCGGACCTATTCCATCGCCTGGCCGGTGATCGTGACACGCAAGGACCCGTTGCCCGAAGCGACCGAGCGTGATGGAGAGACGGGCAAGCTTGAGAAGTACTTCTCCGAATCCCCCGGTCTGGGCGGCTAACGGCGGAACAAAACCGCACCCGCCCGGTTCCCGCGCTGAACTTTTCGGCGAAATGTGAACTTTTCGTGGCAGGATACGGCCTGCGGCGCCCCCGGCGTGGTTGGAATCACGCCGATTTCGTGCTATATCTTTGTTACATAAAGCGCGTGCGCCTGACACCGTGCCGGAGCGGATGACTTCGGGTCGGGATTTTCAGCGACAAGACTTTTCTCATCGCCGGGGTCGGTCCCTGACGGTGGATTTGTCGTCGGAAGAAGGTCCGCATCTGGGGAAGCTATCTGAATGATCAAGTCGAAGAAGCCTGAGTTTCGCCCGAACGAGTTTGTGGTCTATCCGGCGCATGGCGTCGGTCGGATCATCTCGATCGAGGAGCAGCAGATTGCCGGACTGACACTGGAGCTGTTCGTCATTTCGTTCGAGAAGGACAAGATGACGCTTCGCGTGCCGACCCACAAGGCGACCGAGATCGGGATGCGGCAGCTGTCGTCTCCGGACGTGGTGACGCGGGCGCTCGACACGCTGAAGGGCAAGGCCAAGGTCAAGCGGGCAATGTGGTCGCGCCGCGCACAAGAGTACGAGCAGAAGATCAACTCGGGCGATCTGCTGTCGATCGCCGAGGTGGTGCGCGATCTGCACCGCACCGACGATCAGCGCGAGCAGAGCTATTCCGAACGCCAGCTCTACGAGGCGGCGCTTGAGCGTCTGACCCGTGAAGTCGCGGCGGTCAGCGGCGTGGACGAACTCGGCGCGGCCAAGACCGTCGGCGACGTTCTGGTGTCGCGCGCGGCCTGAGCCGGAAACCTGACGGGAACGGGCGCAGCATGTCGGCTGCGCCCGTTTTCATGTCGCAAGGACGATCAGGACGGTGGCCTCTGCCACCTGCTGCGTCGCCCCCAGCACGTCGCCTGTCTGACCGCCGATCCGGGCACGGGCCAGACTGATCGCGCCAAGTGTCACCAGCGCCGCCGCGATGACCGGGCCAAGCGCCCCGAGGCCCCATAGCAGCACCGCCAAAGCCACAGCCAGCGCCGCTCCGTTGGCGGCCACCATGCGCGACGGGCGGCCCACTGCCTGCGACAGGCCGCTGCCGCGCGCGTTCGGCAGGGCGGCCATGACGGCCGCCATCGGCGCGCGCGATAGCACCCCCGAGACGATCAGTGCGGCCCAAACGGCGTCAGCCTGGAACAGCGATGTCAGGGCGCTCCAGCGGATCAGGGTGACGAGCAAAAGGGCCAACACCCCGTAGGCTCCAATGTGGCTGTCCTTCATGATTGCCAGCCGACGCGCCTTGTCCCAGCCGCCCCAGAAGCCATCGGCGGTGTCCGCCAAACCGTCCTCGTGCAGCGCGCCCGTCACGGCTACCTGCGCTGCGATGGCCAGCGCGGCCGCGATCGGTGCCGCCGCGCCAAGGCCAAGGGCGAGCCCGCCCGTGCCTGCGCCGATCAGGCCCACCACCACGCCGACAAGGGGCCAGGCCCATGCAGCAGCACTTCCACGCGACGCCGCGCGCGCCGGATCAATCCGGACGGGCAAGCGCGTCAGCAGGCCCAGCCCCGCGAGACTGTCGAATAACCAGGAACCCTGTTCGGTTTTGCTCATCCAAACGTCCATCCGGTGCTGGCTTCGGTCAGGCCGTATCGGTATCGAAGGAGCCGACGACAATCAACGAGGACCGCATGACCGCTCCGTTTGCCACGATCGCCGAATTTCGCCGGCTGCTTGCAGATCTTCCCGAGCCCGACGCAGGCGCGATCGGTGCCGCGCGCGCGCGCGATGCCGTGCTGACGAAGCCTGCGGGTGCGCTCGGCCGGCTGGAAGAGGTCGCGATCTGGATGGCGGGCTGGCAGGGCCGCGACAGACCCAAGGTCGAGCGGCCGCTTGTCGTGGTTTTCGCGGGCAATCACGGCGTGACGGCGCGGGGTGTTTCGGCCTTTCCGGCGGAAGTCACCGTGCAGATGGTCGCGAACTTTCGTGCCGGAGGGGCGGCCATCAACCAGCTTGCGCGCGTCGCAGGTGCCCGGATGAAGGTGACTGCCCTCGACCTCGACCGTCCGACGGCCGACTTCACCTCGGGGCCCGCGATGACCGAGGCCGAGTTTGTCGCGGCCCTGGCAGCTGGGTGGGAGGCAGTCGAGGGGACCGACCTTCTGGTGACGGGCGAGATGGGCATCGGCAACACCACCTCGGCTGCCGCGCTGGCTTTGGCGCTGTACGGCGGCGCGGCGGCGGACTGGACCGGGCGCGGCACCGGCGTCGATGATGCGGGCCTCGCGCTCAAGACGCGGGTTGTCGCCGAGGGCGTCGCGCTCCACCGCCCCGCCTCGCCGCTTGAGGCGTTGCGCTGCCTTGGCGGGCGCGAGATCGCCGCAATGTCGGGTGCAATCGCGCGGGCAAGGGCGGACCGCGTGCCGGTCATTCTGGATGGCTTCATCTGCTCGGCGGCGGCAGCGGTTCTTGCCTGCGAGCGGCCCGGCGCACTCGATCATGCCATCGCGGGTCATGTCAGCGCGGAAGGCGCACATCGCCGCCTGCTCGGGCACCTCGGGAAGGTTCCGCTTCTCGACCTGGGATTGCGGCTTGGCGAGGGGTCGGGGGCGGCGCTGGCAATCGGCATCGTTCAGGCGGCGGTTGCCTGTCACTCGGGCATGGCGACATTCGGCGAGGCGGGCGTCTCGGACGGCTGAGCGTCAGCCGCGCGGAATCTCGAGCGTGTGCGTGCGTCCGTTCTTGACGTACTGCAGCGTACGATCCGAGATCGCGGCCACGCGCCCGCCATCCACACGATCGCCCACGCCCACCTTCACGAAGCGCCCATTGGCCTGCCGTACCATCGCATAGCGGTTCGACGAGGTGCCGTAGACGCCGATCAGATTGACCTTGGACAGGTTGATAGCGCGGGTGAACGTGGCCTGTTTGGCGACGCTCGCCCGGATCGGCACATCGGGCGCGGCAGCGGCCAGTTCGGGCTCGTCGATCTCGGCCACGACCGGGTCCTCGACCACCTCCGGCTCGACCACGATGACGGGCGAGTCGGGCACCAGCGAGGCCTGTGCCGCCGCAACCGAGACAGCGGCTTCGATGGACCGGTTCAGGTCGTCCGGGCGGGGCGCAGGTTTGCGTGACACCGCGACGGCCAGCAGGCTGCCCGAGCCCGTGGCGTCAACCCCCGCCGCCAGCGATGCCGAGGCTGACTGAACCGCCGCGTCGACGGCTTCGGCCTCGGCGATGCCGCGTGCCAGCAGCTCGGGCGGCCGCGCACGCGGACGAAGGCTGCTGAAACGGGTATTGTCGGCGACCGAGAGGCCCGCATCTTCCTCGACCGTCGGGGCTGCTGGCGGCTCGGCGACAAGGCCGGCGGGCCGCGCCCTCGGGCGGGCACCGGCGAGGGCCGGGTCGGCGAAGACCTCGGCCGTCGGTGTTTCGACGGGTAGGTCCGGTGCCGCAGTCGAAGCACCGGCCACCGGCGCGACAGCGTCGACGGCTACCGGCGTCGCCGATGTGACCGGCGGCCGCTCGGGCGGCACAAGCGGTGGGCGGCCTGCGACAAGGCGCACGCCTTGCGGGGTAACGATACCCTCGGGCGTGGGCACGATGCGACCCTCAGCGTCGAACTGGTAGACCGTACCGAAGGGTGGAGGCTCGGGCTGCGAGGCGGGGGCCGGGTCGGTCAAGCCGGCCGGGGCCGTCAATGCGGCCACGTCGCTGGTCGAGATGCGGGGGTCGACGCGCGCGAGGAAGATCTCGTCCTGCACGTCGGCGGTCGGCGTGCGCGAGGCGGCAACGTCGGTGCCGGGCAGGGCGATTGTTGCGGGTTCGGGGGCCGCCGCGCCAGTGGTCGCCGCATCGGGTTCGGGTGCAGGAGCATCGTTCGGCGGCGAGACCGGCACCGCGGCCACAGCCGCCACCGCCGTTTCCTCCACCGCGGCTTCGACAGGGGCAACCGGGTCCGGGGCGGACAATTCGTCGGCGGGCAGGTTTGCCGTGACCTGCTCGTCCGGTGCCGCGACACCGGCGACGGAGGCTTCGTCCGCCACTGGAACGTCGACAGCCGCCATCGCGACGTCGCCGCCTTGCGTCAACGTCGCGGCCGCATCGGGGAGGGCCGAGGCAACCTCTACTGCGTCGTCCGACCTTCCCGCCAGATAGAGCGACGACCACGCCGCGACGCCCGCCAGCAACAGAAGAAGCAGGGCCACCAGGATCAGTCCCAGATAGCGTGGCTTGCCGCGCTGCCGGACGTCCTTGCTGCCGAAGCTGCGGAGCGGAGCGTCCGCGGTCTGGCGCGGCGGAAGCGGAACCACGCGCTCTGGCCCGGCATCTGGGACGGTGCGGACAGGTCCGCTTTTGCGGTCGCGGGGCATGGGGATCGTGGTCGCGGTGATGACCGGCGCCGCCTTGCCAGTCTCGGCGCGAGCGGCCGTGCGCGCAGCGGTCACACGATCAAGCGGCCAGTCGCCTTCGCCCGAAGCCGCCCCGTTCGGCACGGCACGCGGCTGTGCGCTGATCGGTGGGCGCTTGACGGGCGGATCAACCGGGCGCGGCGGGGGCTTCGTCTGCGACTTCGGAGGCGGCTTCTTGCCGCCCCGCGCTTCGGCGACCAACGAGACGGCGGCCGGAGTCGATGCGTCGGTCCGTTCCGGCCTCGGGCCGGCAGCATCGACGCGGGGCAACGGCGCGGGGGCGGGCGGGGGCTCGGCGATCACCGGATCGGTCACGCCTGCCGAGGCGGCCGCCACGCGAACTGGCGTTACGGTCGGCTCCGACTCAACCTCGATGAAGGGCGCCTCGACATCGGCCGCCTCGACGACGGGCATCTCGAATGGCGGGGCTGAGACAGCAGCAGGCTCGGCGGCGTCCGCAACCACGAGGGCATCCGCCGGCTTGTCGGCCAGCACGGTTTCCACAACTGGATCAACCGGTTCTGCCTCGGTCGGTGGTAGCGCGTCCGCCTCGACCGAGACCGCCGGGCTTTCCTCGGGCGGCTTCGGGATGTCTGCCCGGACGGGCTCGACGTCGATCTCGGGCTCCGGTTGCGCGGCAGGCTCCGCCACGACAGGCTCGCGCACCAGCGGGACGCGGGCAACGATCTGGATCGGGTCCTGGTCCCGCTCGACCTTCTCGCCGGGCTGCATCATCGTGGCCGCAAAGGCGGTGGCCCCGAACCACGGTTCCTTGGCGAACTGTCCCGGCTCTGGGATCGCCACGAAGGACAGCGGGTTCAGCCTGTGCTCGCAGGCGAAGGCCTCGGCTTCGTCAAGTGTCTCGCGCGCCACGACCGCGACCTGCACCGTCTCGCCGGTGCCCGACCAGTCGAACACAAGCTCGTCGACCGCATAGGGTGTGCGGCCCTCAAGCTCGGCCCTGATCTGCGCCCGGCGCGCGGCGGCGTCGGGGCCGGGGGCGGCCAGCGTCATGTAGCGCAACTGCGAGGCCGGGATAACGATCTTCGTCGCAAGCCCGCGCGGCTCAAGCCCGAGGGCCGATCCGCGCAGATACCCAAGCGCCTGTCCGAGGTCGGCCTCGTCCAGCCGGACCGTCCCGACCTCGAGCCAGCCGCGAGAGGTCCGGTGCAGAAGTCCAATCGACTGGTCGGTGATGTTCAGAGCGAAGTTGGGCTTCATGCGGCAGGGTCTAACATGGATGTCCGGCCTGCGGGGAGTCCGAGGCGCGCCGTGCCACTTGACTACAGCAGGATTCCGCCAAATGGAAGAACAAGCCCGACGGAATGCCTTGCGGCCAGCCGGACCGCAGGAAACCGTCGCGCATCTTCAGGGAGGAAAGACCATGCGGATTCTGACCGCCGCGCTTCTGGCGCTGGCACTTGCCGTTCCGGCGGCAGCCGACGAAGCCCGGCGCATCACGGTCACGGGCGAGGGGCGGGTCGAGGCAAAGCCGGACCTTGCCACCCTGACGCTCGGTGTCACGACCGAAGGCACCACGGCGGCCGAGGCGATGGCAGCCAACTCGATGCAACTCGGCGTCGTGCTCGAGCAGTTGCGCGTCGCGGGCATCGAAGAGCGCGACCTCCAGACCTCGGGCCTGTCGCTCAACCCCGACTGGCAGATGCCCGAGGGCGAGACCGAGGCCCGCATCGTGCGCTACATCGCGACGAACACGTTGACCGTCCGCGTGCGTGCCCTCGATACGCTGGGCGGGCTTCTCGACCGCGCCGTGTCCGACGGTGCCAACACCTTCAACGGCCTCAGCTTCGGTCTGGCCGATCCAGAGCCCGCACTGGCCGAGGCGCGCAAGCGCGCCGTGGATGACGCGATGGCCCGCGCGCGGTTGATGACCCAGGCGGCCGGCGTCACCCTTGGCCCGGTCGTCTCGATCAGCGAGGGCGGCGGGTTCAGCCCCCCCATGCCGATGTTCCGGATGGAGGCGGACGCGGCCACTGCCGCTGTGCCTGTGGCGGCGGGTGAGATCAGCACCAGCGCCAGCGTGACGATGGTCTTCGCGCTCGAATGAGGTTCTGCCGCGCCCGGACGTGCCGGGCGCGGCAGAACGGTCAGGCGGTGGCCTTGGCCAGCGCCTGGTCGAGGTCGGCGATGATGTCGGCCGGGTCCTCGATCCCGATCGACAGGCGCACGACATTGTCCCCCGCGCCCGCAGCCTTGCGCTGTTCGTCCGACAACTGCCGGTGCGTCGTCGATGCCGAGTGGATCACAAGGCTGCGCGTGTCGCCGAGATTTGCGACGTGGCTGAACAACTCAAGTGCATCGACGAACCGGACCGCTGCCTCGTATCCGCCCTTGATCGCAAAGGTGAAAAGCGCCCCCGCGCCTTTCGGCACGATCATCTTCGCGAGATTGTGGTAGGGCGACGATTTCAGGCCGGGGTAGGTCACGAAGTCGACGCGCGGGTCTTGCTCCAGATAGTCGGCCACGATCTGTGCGTTCTCGACATGCCGCTGCATCCGCAGCGACAGCGTCTCGATCCCCATCAGCGTGTAATGCGCGCCCTGCGGGTTCATCGTCATGCCAAGGTCGCGCAAGCCCACCGCGATCGAGTGGAAGGTGAACGCCATCCCCCCGAGCGCCGCATGGAAGTTAAGGCCATGATAGGCGGGTTCGGGTGCCGCGAGCGAGGGGAACTTGCCCGAGGCGGACCAGTCGAACTTGCCCGAATCGACGACGATGCCGCCCGTGACGGTGCCGTTGCCCGTCAGATACTTGGTGGCCGAATGCACGACGAGCGTGGCCCCATGCTCGATCGGGCGGCAGAGGTAGGGCGTCGCTGTGGTGTTGTCGACGATCAGCGGCAGGCCGTGGTGGTTTGCAACCCGCGCTATGGCGTCGAGGTCCGAGATGGCGCCGCCCGGATTGCAGATCGTCTCGCAGAAGAGCGCGCGGGTGTTGTCGTCGATCGCGGCCGCGATGGCGTTAGGGTCATCAAAATCCACCAGCTTCGCCGACCAGCCGAACTTGCGGATGGTGTTGGTGAACTGCTGGATGGTACCCCCGTAAAGCTTGCTCGACGCGACCACGTTGCAGCCGGGGCTCATCAGCGGGAAAAGCGCCATGATCTGGGCGGCATGTCCCGACGAGCAGCAGACCGCCCCGGCCCCGCCCTCGAGCGCCGCGACCCGCTCGCCCAGTGCCGAAACCGTGGGGTTGGTCAGGCGCGAATAGATGTAGCCCACTTCCTGAAGGTTGAAGAGCTTGGCCGCATGGTCGGCATCGCGGAACACATAGGCCGTGGTCTGATAGATCGGCACCTGCCGCGCGCCGGTGGCGGGATCGGGCCGCGCGCCGGCATGGACCTGCAGCGTGTCGAAGCCGAGGGTTCTGGTCATGGATCGTCCTCCCTTAATGCCGCGCGACGTTACGGCGAAGCCGCGGTCGGCACAATCGGGGCAGGGGCCAGAGCCGCGCACAGCGGTGGAAAACCGAAGCGGGCTGCTGCCGGGACGCCGGTCTGGGGGAACATCTTTCCGGGATACGCTCCGGCCCCCTCGCCCCAAACCGCCCCGGGGCTTCTTTTCGGCGGAAATACCCCGGGGCGTGCGGGGGGCTGGCCCCCCGCTTTCTGGCGCAGTCGCGATCGCTGACGACGACCCTAGCGCGAGGCCTTGTAGAGCTTCTCGGCGATCTCGAACATTTCCTCGGGCGCGTAGTCCGGCGTGAAGGCCGACGGCACGCCCGTCAGCTGGTGGATCTTGCCGCCCTCGGGCATTCCGTCCACCACCTCGAGTTCGCCGGGCGGATCGCCGGGCAGCGCAGTGCCGCCTTCCCAGATGCCCGCCATTTCGCGGTAGTCGCCGGGGCTGAAGGTGTAGAGCCGGGTGTGCGAGCCCGCGGCCAGATACTTCTGACACTCGGGGATGTTGCCCAGCGGGATGTTCGGTGTCGGCAGCATGTTCTCGATCTTGACGCCGGTGACCTTCTCGATCGCGCGGGCATAGGCATGGGCGTGGACCGATCCGCGCACCAGTAGATAGCCGCAGACCTCGCGGCCGGTCGGATCGCTCAGCGTCTCGTAGACCCGCAGCTTGTGCAGGCGCGCGCCACATTCGAGGTGGAAGTTGTGCAGAAGATCCACGATCACGTTGCCGGTCGTGGTGATGAAGTCGTTGTTCCAGCTCGCGCCGTTGCTGTTGGTGGGCGTGGCCCCCCCGCCATTGGACAGGAACGCCGCCGCAAGACGCACGTCCTTCATCGCCTCGTAGGGCGCGCCCGAGATGTCGCCGCCCATCTCTTCGTCGTCATCGCCGTCAGGGCCGTTGTTCAGCATCGCCACGCCGTTGCTGACCAACTCGACATGACCCAGTTCCTCGGCCGTGATGCTGGCCACGAGGCTGAAAAAGGGGCGCAGCTTCGCTTTCGAGCGGAAATTGAAGCTCTGGAACATGTAGTTGCCGAGCGTCGACATCTCTCCGTACTTGCCCCCCAGCAATTCCTGCAATGCGGCGGCGGCGTTCGGGTCTTTTCGCTTTGGGGCGGGCAGTTCTGTCTGAAGCTGGTCGACGCGCATGAACATGGCAGGGGTCCTCCGGGGTTTCCGCGAAGGCAACGGGTCCATGGCTGCGATGTTCCGAACCGAGGCGGGGCCTCAGCCGCGCTGATCCTTGGGCGAGCCCATCACGACATGGGTGGTGATCGCCGCGACCTGCGGGACCGTCCCCAGCACTTCGGTGTGGAAATGCTTGTAGGCGGCCAGATCGGCGCATTCGACGCGCAGGATGTATTCGATCGAGCCGGTCACGTTGTGGCATTCGGCGACGGCCGGCGCGTTCCGCATTGCCCGTTCGAACGCCTCTTGCGCGGCCTTGGTGTGCAGCGACAGACCGACCGTCACGTAGGCGACAAAGGCCTTTCCTATCTGTGAGGGATCAAGGACGGCTCGGTATCCCGCGATGACTCCTGCGCGTTCAAGCTCTTGCACCCGGCGCAGGCAGGCTGACGGCGACAGGCCCACCCGCTCGGCCAGATCGAGGTTCGTGATCCGGCCGTTGCGCGCCAGCTCGCGCAATATCCGGTCGTCTATATCGTCGATCTTCGTCATATCTTGCGCCGTTTAAGCAAATATCTCCCTTTTCGCAATCATTCATCTGGCGCGCCGGAGGATTGTTGCGCCATGACGCTTGAAACCCTGCCAGCGCTTTTCGTTTTCGCCTTCGTCACCTCGCTCACGCCGGGGCCGAACAACCTGATGCTGATGGCCTCGGGGGCGAATTTCGGCTTCCGCCGCACGGTCCCGCACATGCTGGGCGTCGCCCTTGGGTTCGCGCTGATGGCCTTTGTCGTCGGCGTGGGTCTTGCGGGCCTTTTTGCTTCGCATCCCGGTGCGATCACGGTGCTCGAGGTGGTGAGTTTGGTCTACATGCTCTGGCTCGCCTGGAAGATCGCGCATGCCGCGGCCCCCGCCGAACGCGAGGCGGGCGGGCGCCCGATCACCTTCCTGCAGGCGGCGGCGTTCCAGTGGGTCAACCCCAAGGCCTGGGCGATGGCGCTGACGGCCGTCACGGTCTACGCGCCCGACCGCAGCGTGCTGGCCGTGGCCATGGTGGCGGCGGTCTTTGGAGCGATCAACCTGCCCTCGGTCGGGGTCTGGGCGCTTCTGGGCCAGCAAGTCCGGCGGTTCCTGACGACCGGACGGCGGCTCGTGGTGTTCAACTGGACGATGGCCGGGCTTCTGGTGGCCTCGCTCGTGCCGGTCCTCTGGCACTGATCAGCGCAGCCACAGACCGGCTCGCCGGATGGCATTGCGGATAGCCTGTTCGCGGCGCGGCAGGTCGGCGCGGTCGAACATCGCGCGTATCTCTGCGCCCTTGCGCTGGTAGACGAGGCGGCGAAGGGGCTCATGCTCTCGCAGGATGCGCCGGACGGGCTGCGGTGCGCTGATCCGCTCCAGCACCTCGACCACGAGGTCGCTTTCGCGAGCGTAGAGCAGCGGCAGGGCGCGCCAGTGGCAGGTGACATCCCCGTCAAGCCCGGAAAGCCCTGGCCCCGGACGCCCGCCGCCGAGGCCGTGGATCACGAGCGGCAGGGCCACTTGGTCGAGCCAGGGGTCGAGCGATTGCCCCAGAAGCTCCGGCGGGGAATGGTCGCGGATCGCAACGGCGATCTCGCGAAAGCGCCGCCCGAAAGCGGCGGGGCTGCGATGAAAGAACCAGCCCGCGTTGAAGTAGAGATATCTCTGCCAGTAGCCTTCGGGCTGGCCCTGGTCGAGCGAGGTCTCGAAGGTGAGCTCGAAGCGGTCGTAGAGCGCGCGCCAGATGGCACCCGCGTCCGGCCCGTAGAGGGTCGACTGCGGCCAGGTGTTCTCGCGCCGCATCGAGGCCGAGGGGCGGTCGAAGTCGAAGGCAAGGTTTGCAAGGCTGCCCGTCACGAGCGTGTCCGTGTCGAGAAACAGGAACGGCGCGTCGGGCAGGGCGGCCAGCGCCTCGATCTTGTTGCCATGCGGGTAGCTTGCGCCGAAGGACGTCGACTCGAACGGCAGGATCTCGGCGCCGAGATCGGTCAGCAGGGCGCGCAAATCGCCGTCCATGCGCGGGTCCGTGGGCCAGAGGGGGCCCGGCTGCGGTTCTGCGATGAAGAGGCGGCCCGGAAAGCCCGGATCGCTCGCTCGCAGCGAGGCGGCAAGCAGCACCGCCTCGTATTGCAGCCGCCCCGACTGCCCGATCGCGAGAATGTCGAACCGCTGGCGCCCGGCCACCCCGGTCAGTCCGTGCGGAGGGCGCCGGGGCGTTGCCCCGGACCCCAGGGTATTTCGGCCGAAGCGAAGCCGGGGCCGAGGCTCATCCGGGCGGGGTAAAGCGCAGCGAGAGGCAGGACATGCCGCCGTCGAGCTTGGCGCATTCGCTGTTGCCGATCTCGACGACGCGGTAGCCCTCACGGTCGAGCCGCTCGGCGGTACGGGGAAAGCCCGAAGGCATCACTACCACGTCGTTGAAGCGGATGGTGTTGGCCGCAGCCTCTTCGCCCTCGGGCACGGCCACCACGCGGTAGCCCGCAAAGCAGCCCGAGGCGGCGAGGCGGTCGGTTGCGAGAATGGTTTCCGCATCGAGGAGCGAGCAGTCGGTCTTGAAATGCAGCACCCCAGGCGGGGTGACGACTTCGCGCACGACATGGCCGCGTGGGACGAGCAGGCGGGCCAGTTCCTGGATGCCCTCGGGGGTGGTGCGGGCCGAGCGGCCGACCAACACCTCGGTCTCGGTCACCAGGATGTCGCCGCCTTCGATGAAACCGGGCCCCTCGATCCGCAGCAGGTCGCCGTAAAGCGCGGCAAGGTGGGGGGCCATCTCGGCAGCCTCGCCGAGGCGAGTGGGCGCGCCGGGCCGCATGATGATCGCAACATCCGGCAGGCAGAGCGCCGTGTCCTCGACGAACTGGCCGTCAGGAAAGGCGTCGAGCGCGTCAAGCTCGGTCACCGTAGCGCCGGTGGCGCGCAGGGCCGCGACGTAATGGGCGTGATGTGCACGCATCAGCGCCGCGTCCGGCGCGCCCGTGTCGACGGCCCGCAGGCCGCGCGCAACGGTTGTGCCCGGCTTGCGGGTGATGGCGTGGGTGAAGCGGAAGGATATCTCGGACATGCGGGCCCTGCGGTGATGCCGATCCAGCGATACCCGACGGGACGACCTGCGGGCAAGGGCCGGGCGACCCGACCGGCGAACGTGAGGGCTCGCCCCCGGACCGCCAGGGAAACTTGAGGACGGAAGATTGCGGGAACGGGCGTGCGGAACCGATCTCTAGGTTCGTGAAGCGGTCGGCGCGCCGTGGACTGCGCGCCGCCCGATGGTCAGAGCGTGCGAAGCTCATCTTCCGTGGGCAGGCGGCCTTGCGGCGTCATCCGGTTCACGGTCTCGGGCAAGCCGGTGGACAGCCTTTGCAGCAACTCGCTGCGCGAGAGACCGGTCTTCTGGACCAGTTCCTCGATCATGTCGTTGCCGATCACCTGTTCGATCTCGTCCCCGCCGACCTCGCGGTTGGCGTCGGGCGAAACCCAGGAGTCCGCTGTGTCGGCCTTGCCCGCACCCCGGAAGCGCTCGATCAGATCGTTCAGGCCGCCGGTAAGGCCCCCACCTCCGCCAAAGGACTGGGCGAGGTCGCCGAGCATGCCGGAGCCTCCCGCAGTTCCGCTACCGCCCGCCGTCTGAGACGACCGTAGCATATCGGAGATCTTGTCGCGGTTCTGGTAGCCCGCGACGGCGACAAGCCCCAGAAGGGCAAGGAGGGATGGCGATTTCGACATTCGGATACTCCGTTGTTCGGATCAGGAAGCGCGGCGGCTGACCATGCCCCAGACGACGAGCACGATGATCGCGCCGACGATCGCGCCGATGAAGCCCGCAGGCTCGTTCGGGCCATAAAGCCCGAGAGCCTGGCCCAGATACTGGGCGACGAACGCGCCGACGATCCCAAGGATCGTGGTCAGGATGAAGCCCGAGGGCTCATTCCGACCGGGGGTCAGGAACTTGGCGATAACGCCCGCGACGAAACCGATGATGATGGTCCACAGGATACTCATTCCGGGCAATCTCCTTTGCTTTGTGCCGATCAACGTCGGGGCGGGCATCCGGTTCCCGCTGCGCTTTGTTTCGCCATGAACTTGCGAATTGTTCTCATTACGATTGACATTGCGAAGCGTTCGCATATCTCCGGAGGGCAAACCAGCAAGGAGGGTGTGATGCGGTTGAAGCGGCGTGGGGTGATTGCAGGACTGGGCGCGCTGATGGTGCTGCCCGCTCGCGCGATGGCGTCGATGCCGGCCACAGTGGTGGCGACGACCGGCATGATCGGGGACACCGCCCGCCGGATCGGCGGCGGCGAGGTGACGTCGCTGCTTGGGCCGGGCCTTGATCCACATTCCTACCGGCCGACGCGCAGCGATATCGCAAAGCTTTCCCAGGCCGATCTTGTTCTCTGGCACGGGCTGCGTCTCGAGGCGCAGATGGAGGATTTCCTGACCGACCTCGCACGCAAGACGCGCGTCGTCGCTGTGGCCGAGACCTTGCCGAAGTCCAGTCTGCTCGCGGACCCCGACCACCCCGACCGCTTCGATCCCCATGTCTGGATGGACCCGAGGCTCTGGGCAGTCGTCGCCGAGACCGTGACAGTCGCGCTGACCGAGGCGGGCTTCGTGTCTGCCGCCTCCGAGGGTGATGCCTTCGCGCAAGAGCTTGAGGCGCTGCACGCCTATTCGGCCGAGATTCTGGCATCCGTCCCGGCCGAGCGGCGCGTGCTTGTGACGGCGCATGACGCCTTTGGCTATTTCGGCGCGGCCTATGGGTTCGAGGTGCTGGGCATCCAGGGGATCTCCACGGAAAGCGAGGCGGGGCTGGCGCGGATCGGCGAGTTGGTCGATCTTCTGGTCGACCGGAAGATCGGCGCGGTCTTTGTCGAAAGCTCGGTTTCGGACCGGTCGATCCGCGCCCTGATCGAAGGTGCAGGCGCGCGCGGACATCCGGTGGCGATCGGGGGCGAGCTGTTCTCGGACGCGATGGGGCCGGACGGCAGCTATGAAGGGACCTACCTCGGCATGATCGACCACAATGTGACCACCATCGCCCGCGCTCTGGGCGGCGATGCGCCGGCGGGGGGCATGTCGGGCAGACTTGCAGGAGCCGCGTGATGAAGCCGCTGCGCGACATCGGCCCCTCGGTGGCGGTTGCTGCCGATGACGCGCTGCGGCTGACGGGGGTCAGTGTCGCCTATGGCAGCACGCTTGTCGTCGATGGGGTTGATGCAAGCTTTCCCCTTGGTTCGATGACCGCCATCGTCGGACCAAACGGGGCGGGCAAGTCGAGCCTGTTGAAGGCGGCGCTCGGGATCGTGCCAGTGGTTGCGGGGTCGGCCAGCTTCTTCGCACGGCCGCTGTCCGAGGTCCGCGACCGTGTCGCCTATGTGCCGCAGCGCGCGGGCGTGGATTGGGACTTTCCGGCGCGGGTGTTCGACGTGGTGGCGATGGGGCTTTACCACGACCTCGGCCTGTTCCGGCGGCTGTCGGCCGCGCACCGCGCGCGGGTGGCCGAGTGTCTGGGGCGGGTCGGGCTTGGCGATCACGCGGCGCGCCAGATCGGCGCGCTGTCGGGCGGCCAGCAGCAGCGCGTCTTCCTGGCGCGGGCCCTCGCGCAGGACGCCGATCTCGTCGTGCTGGACGAACCTTTCGCCGGTGTCGATGCCGCGACCGAGACGGC
>JANPJD010000103.1:0-12885 GCA_031425325.1 Rhodobacterales bacterium
ACGTTCCTCATGGTCTTCCTGATTCAGAACACCCAGAACCGCGACACCCAGGCAATGCAGATCAAGCTCGACGAGCTGATCCGGGCGACCAGCGGGGCGCACAATGCGCTGCTCGATCTGGAAGAACTGACCGAGGCCGAACTTCGCCAGTTTCTCGAGCGGTACGAGGCGCTGGCAGGGCGGGCCCGTCGCGTGTTGGCCGAGGGCGGCGTCGACACCGACACGCCCGACACCTGATCACCCCGTTATCCGGTTGACGTGCCCCATCTTGCGCCCTGCACGGACCTCGGCCTTGCCGTAAAGATGCAGCGCCGCATTGCGCTCGGCGGCGATGCGGCCGACGCGGGCGATGTCGTCGCCGATCAGGTTTTCCATCGTGACGTCGCTGTGACGGCTTCCGTCGCCCAGCGGCCAGCCTGCTATGGCGCGGATGTGCTGTTCGAACTGGTCCACAGCGCAGCCGTTCTGCGTCCAGTGGCCCGAGTTGTGAACCCGTGGCGCGATCTCGTTCACGATGAGGGCTTCGGGGGTCACGAACAATTCGACCCCCAGCACCCCGACATAGTCGAGCGCGGTCAGGATGCGGGCTGCGATCAGGATGGCGTCGCTGCGCTGGCCGGGGGTCAGGCGCGCGGGAACAGTTGTGGTTCGCAGGATGCCGTCGCGGTGGACATTCTCGCCGGGGTCGAAGCAGGCGACCCCGCCATCAAGGCCGCGCGCCGCGATGACCGATACCTCGTGCGTGAAGGGGATGAACCCCTCGAGGACCGCGGGCGCGCCCTGCATCGCGGCGAGTGCGAGGGCGATATCGGCTGCGGTCGCGATCCGGGCCTGCCCCTTGCCGTCATAGCCAAGCCGCGTCGTCTTGAGGATTGCGGGCATACCGATCCGCGCAACCGCTGCCTCCAGCCCTGCGAGGTCCTCGACCGGCGCGTAAGGGGCCGTGACAAGCCCGAGCCCGCCGAGGAACGCCTTTTCCGACAGCCGATCCTGGCTGACCGCAAGGGCGCGCCGCCCTGGCCGGACCGGACGCACTGCCTCGAGCAGATCGAGCGCGGCGGTGGGAATGTTCTCGAACTCGTAGGTGATGACATCGACAGAGGCGGCAAAGGCCGCAAGCGCCGCCTCGTCCTCGTAGGGGGCGGTCGTCACCCGATGCGCGACCGCAGCCGCCGGGCAGTCTGCCATCGGCTCGAACACGTGTGCCTGCAGGCCAAGGCGAGACGCCGCGACCGCCAGCATCCGGCCAAGCTGCCCGCCGCCGAGGATGCCGATCGTGCCACCCGTGCCCAACGGCTCACTCATCCTGCGGTTCTTCCGGGATCGACGCGGACAGCGCCGCACGCCAGGCATCGAGCCGCTCGGCAAGATCGGCGTCGGACAGGGCAAGGATCGCAGCCGCCATCAGGCCTGCATTGACCGCGCCCGCGCCGCCGATCGCCATGGTGGCGACAGGGTAGCCCTTGGGCATCTGCACGATCGAGTAAAGGCTGTCGACGCCCGACAGGGCGCGTGTCTGAACCGGAACGCCGATCACCGGCAGGCGGGTTTTCGAGGCCATCATGCCGGGCAGATGCGCGGCACCCCCCGCGCCCGCGATGATGACCTTGAGGCCCCTGTCCACCGCTTCGGTGCCGTAGGACCACAAGCGGTCCGGCGTCCGGTGCGCCGAGACGATGCGCGCCTCCCACGGAACCTCGAGGTCGTCCAGCACGCGGGCGGCTTCCTTCATGGTGGACCAGTCTGACTGGCTGCCCATAACGATCCCGACCACCACGCCCATTACTGCCCCCCTTGACCGAAGGCGGCACTATACCCGGGGCGGGGCAGGGGGCAAGCCGGGCGGGCTCTCAGGCGATGATGTCGGGAATGAGCTGATCCTCGATCCGCACGATTTGGTCCTTGAGCGAAAGCTTGCGGCGCTTGAGGCGCTGCAGGGTCAACTGGTCGGCCCGCCCGCTTCCCGAGAGCGCGTGGATCGCATCGTCGAGGTCGCGGTGCTCGCGCCGCATGACCTCCAGCCGGATGCGGAGCATTTCTTCCAGATCAAGCTCGGTCGGCGCGTTCATTTGCAATGGTCTCGGTCAGTTGGGCGGCTTCGGCCAGCCGGAATATACCGTCTTTGGCAGCGTGCGGCAAAGAATCTGGGAACATGCCGGGCCTTGTGCAAGTCGCCGTTCCCACCCATGTTTGTCCGGTGGCCGCCCGAATGGGGACCACCCTACATGTCGCTTGACCGAGGGCATACCATGACAAAACTGAGCTTTGGCGGGCATCCGCATCTGCTGGGGTTCGAGCAGCTTGAGCGGCTGGTCGAGCGTACCGCCAAGACGGCCTCTGATGGCTATCCCCCCTTCAACATCGAAGCGGTTTCCGACCACTCTTATCGCATCACGCTGGCCGTGGCGGGGTTTCGGGAGGATGATCTTGCGATCACCGTCGAGGACAGGCAGCTGGTCGTGCGCGGCCGGCAGGCCGAGGAAGACTGCAAGCGCGCCTTCCTGCATCGCGGAATCGCCGCGCGGGCGTTTCAGCGCAGCTTCGTGCTGGCCGAGGGGGTCGAAGTCGGCGGCGCGTCGATGGAACACGGACTTTTGCACATCGACCTGAAACGCTCTGCCCCGCAAAGCGTTGTGCAGACGATCCGGATCGGAAGCGGACGAGGAGAACAGCCATGAGGACCACCTACCCGGGATTTGCCGAGGACGCAGACCGCATCGTCTACATCCTGCCGGTTGCCGTATCGGACCTGCCCGATGAAATCCGAGAGCAGGCCGAGGGGGCCGAGACGCTTTATTCGATGCACCGCCCCAACGGCGAGCGGGTTGCGCTTGTGAAGGATCGCTGGATGGCCTTTGCGCTGGCGCGGCAGAACGATCTCGCCCCCGTCAACGCGCACTGAGCGCAGCGCGCGCCGGTCCCTGCATCCGTTTAACAAAGGGCTCTGCCGGCGACGGCAGAGCCCTTTTTGGTGTCAGCGCAGCGCGCCGGCGAGGCCGCCGATGGCCGCACCTGCCACAGGCTCGCCCGCAATGACTTCGCCCGCCACGGCCCCGCCAAGGGCACCGGTCAACGTGCGTTCGCCTTGCGTATCGCCGCAGGCGGCAAGGCCCAGCAGAAGGGTGGCGGCGAGGGTGAGCTTTCCGAAGGTCATGACAAGGACTCCTGTTGGCCGGCACGGCTGATCCGTGCCGGACTTCCCTGTCGAGAAGTCATGAGGGCGCGCGTGGGTTCCCCCGCATTGCGCGCGTCACGCGCCGATCAGGCCAAGGTTCTCAAGCTTCAGCAGCACCTGATGGGCGCAGTGATCGACCTCGACATTCTCGGTATCAAGCCGGACCTCGGCCGCAGTCGGCGCCTCGTAGGGGTCCGAGATGCCCGTGAATTCCTTGATCTTGCCCTCGCGCGCAAGCTTGTAGAGGCCCTTGCGGTCGCGCCGCTCGCATTCTTCGACGCTGGTTGCGACATGCACCTCGATGAAGGCCCCATAGGCCTCGACCATTTCGCGCACGGCGCGGCGGGTCGCGGTGTAGGGCGCGATCGGGGCGCAGATTGCAATGCCGCCGTTCTTTGTGATCTCGGACGCAACATAGCCGATCCGCTTGATGTTGATGTCGCGATGTTCCTTGCTGAAGCCTAGCTCCGAGGACAGGTGCTTTCGCACCACATCGCCGTCCAGCAGCGTGACGGGGCGGCCCCCCATCTCCATCAGCTTGACCATGAGGGCGTTTGCGATCGTCGACTTGCCCGAGCCGGACAAGCCGGTGAAGAACACCGTGAAGCCCTGCTTGCTGCGGGCGGGCGAGGTGCGGCGAAGCTCGCTTACCACCTGCGGGAAGCTGAACCAGTCGGGGATCTCAAGCCCCTCGCGCAGGCGGCGGCGAAGCTCGGTCCCCGAGATGTCGAGCACGGTCGACCCTTCGGGCACCTCGTCGATGGGGAAGTACTGTGCCTTCTCCTGAACGAAGACCATCTGCTTGAAGTCGACCATCTCGATGCCGACCTCGGCCTGATGCTGGCGCACAAGTTCCTGCGCCGCATAGGGGTCGTAGAAATCCTGTCCGGCCGAGTTCTTGCCCGGCCCGGCATGGTCGCGCCCGACGATGAAATGGGTAAGCCCGTGGTTCTTGCGAATGATCGCATGCCACAGCGCCTCGCGCGGGCCAGCCATCCGCATCGCAAGGTTCAGAAGGCTGAGATGCGTGGTGGCCGCCGGATACTGGTCGAGCACCGCCTCGTAGCAGCGCACGCGGGTGAAGTGGTCGACATCGCCGGGTTTGGTCATGCCCACGACGGGGTGGATCAGCAGGTTCGCCTGTGCCTCCTTCGCGGCGCGGAAGGTCAGCTCCTGATGCGCCCGGTGCAGCGGGTTGCGGGTCTGGAACGCCACGACGCGCCGCCAGCCCAGCTTGCGGAAGTAGGCGCGCAACTCATTCGGCGTGTCGCGGCGGGCCTTGAAGTCGTAGTGAACAGGTTGCTGGATGCCGGTCACCGGGCCGCCCAGATAGACCGGGCCAGCCACGTTGTGCAGGTAGTTCACCGCTGGATGGGCAAGATCATCTGCGCCGAAGACCGCGGCTGCCTCGGCGGCCTTGTTGGGGGTCCACTTGTCCGTCACCGACAGGATGGCAAGGATCACACCCTCGGCGTCGCGCAGGGCGATGTCCTGTCCGGCCTCAACCTTGTCGGCGAATGCCTGTGACACATCGAGTGTCACGGGGATCGGCCAGAGGGCGCCATCCTCGGTCCGCATGGTCGCAAGCACGCTGTCGTAATCCGCCTGGCTCTGAAAACCGTTCAGCGGACGGAAGCCGCCGTTCATCAACAGCTCGAGGTCGCAGACCTGACGCGCTGTCAGATCCCAGGACGGCAACTGTGCCGCCTCGATCTTGAGCTTCGCCGCCGAATCGGACGAGACATAAAGCTCGGGGATCGGAGCGTGGAGGGACTGGGACATGACGGACCTTTGCGTGCAGGGACCGCGCCGCGGAACGGGGCGCGAATTGCGCGCAGGTAGCGCGCTGCGCCTGCCGGGATCAAGCCGTCGCCTGCCTTTCGGCGCAAGATCAGTCAGAAGTTCAGAAAGCGGCGGATCGTCGGGGATCGTCGTTTGCCAGCCTGCGGCAGGTGGGAACGTTTCTCTGAAAAAGTCCGGTTTAGTGGATCAGTTTCCCGCCATCCGCAGCGTTTCGGCAGGTTTCTCGGACGCTGCGAGGAATTTTTCCGCATCCAGCGCCGCCATGCAGCCCATGCCCGCACTGGTGACCGCCTGCCGGTAGACATGGTCCGTCAGGTCCCCGGCGGCAAAAACGCCCGGAATCGCGGTGCGAGTCGTGCCCGGCTCGACCGCCACGTAGCCGCCGCTGTGCAATGGCAGCTGTTCCTTCACCAGCTCCGATGCGGGCGCATGGCCGATGGCCACGAAAAGCCCGGCACAAGGAAGGACCGTCTCGGCGCCCGTCAGGACGTTGCGGGCGCGCACCCCGGTCACGCCGCGCGGTGCATCGTCGCCCAGCACCTCGAGGATCTCGTGGTTCCACAGCACGTCGACCTTGGGGTGCCGGAATAGGCGGTCCTGCATGATCTTTTCCGCACGCAGGCTGTCGCGGCGATGCACCAGCGTGACCTTGCTGGCGAAGTTGGTTAGGAACAGCGCCTCCTCGACCGCCGTGTTGCCGCCGCCGACCACCACGATCTCGCGCCCGCGATAGAAGAAGCCGTCGCAAGTCGCGCAGGCCGAAACGCCGAAGCCCTGGAAATGGGCCTCGGACGGCAGGCCCAGCCAGCGGGCCTGTGCGCCAGTCGCAAGGATCACTGCATCGGCGGTGTAGGTCGTGCCCGAGTCGGCCGTCGCGACGAACGGCCTCTGCGAAAGGTCGAGCGCCGTGATATGGTCCGAGATCACCTCGGCCCCCATCGCCTCGGCATGGGCCTGCATCCGCACCATCAGGTCCGGTCCCATCACATGCGTGTCCCCGGGCCAGTTCTCGACCTCGGTCGTGATCGTCAACTGCCCGCCTGGCTGGATGCCCTGGATCAGGATCGGCGCCAGCATCGCGCGGGCCGAATAAACGGCTGCGGTGTAGCCCGCCGGGCCTGAGCCGATGATGAGCACGCGCGTGTGACGGGTCTGGGACATGGTAAGCCTCCGGGGGACGGACACAACTGATATAGTCCGGCTTGGGCAGGGCCGAAAGGGGCCTGGCCCCGGGCCTCGCTTCGGCGGTCTGCGAAACATTATTGCGCCGGATGGCCCTGATCCCTACATTCCGGCGCGAAGAGGAGCGTTCAGTCATGGCCGGATCGAAACTGGACCCCATCGACCGCCACATCCTGGCCGAGTTGCAGGCGGATGGGCGAATGACCAATGTGGAACTCGCGAAGCGCGTGGGCATCTCGGCCCCGCCCTGCCTGCGCCGCGTCCGCACGCTGGAAGAGGCGGGCTACATTCGCGGGTATCACGCGGACATCGACGCGCGCGAACTGGGCTTTGAGGTTCAGGTTTTCGCGATGGTCCGCCTGCAAAGCCAGGCCGAGGTTGACCTGTCCGCCTTCGAGCGTCGCGCGCGCGCCTGGCCCTTGGTGCGCGAGTGCCACATGCTGAACGGCGAGATCGACTTCATCCTGAAATGTGTGGCCCCGGACCTGTCGACGTTCCAGCATTTCCTTACCTCGGAACTCACCTCGGCCGAGAACGTGGCGAGCGTGAAGACGAGCCTCGTCATCCGCTGCGCCAAGGACCAGCCGGGCGTGCCGTTCGAAGTGCTGGAGGACCGGCTGAAGAAAAGCGCCTGAAAACGCAGAATGGCGGCCCCGTTCGGCGCGTCAGAGTCGCGCCAGGGCCGCCATCTGCAAGCATCTCTTCTGTCATGGGCCGTTACGGACCCAAGAGCCACGGATCAGCTATGGGTGGAGGCGCGGGCTTGTCAAAGAAGATATTCAGAAGTCGTGGTTTAGCGAACAATTGCGATGGAAATGGGCGATTATTTCTGACTCGACGCAGTAACGCATTCGCTGAGGATGACAATCCGGCGAAGCGGGCTCGAATTGTGCCGTAGTGTGATTCGCGGCGCAATGCTGGTCAAAGACGGATGACCGAGATCAGGCGACCGTAGTCGGCTTCGGCCGCATGAGTTGCCCGGCGATAGGAAAAGAACCGATCGGCGTCGCGGTAGGTGCAGAGGCGTATCCATTCCGCCGAGACGCCGGCCTTCCGCAAGCGGCTCAGGCCATAGGCCGGAAGGTCGAAAAGTGTCCGGGTACCGGGCCCTGCCAGAAAGAACCGGGCGTTGGTCGGATCGTCGCGCACGAACTCGGCAAGGAACTCCGGCCCGACCTCGTAGGCCGCCTGGCTGATCGTCGGACCGATCACTGCGCGGATACCGTCGCGGCGGGCGCCCAGGCGGACCATCGCGTCCACGGTTGCTTCGAGGATGCCGTCGCGCGTGCCGCGCCAGCCGCCATGTGCGGCCCCGATGACGCCCGCCTTCGGGTCGGCGAACAGGACCGGCTGGCAGTCGGCCGTCAGCACGGCAAGGGCCACCCCCGGTGTCGCAGTCACCACCCCGTCCGCCCTTGGCCTGTCGGTCGTCGGCCCCGAAACCGTCGCAACCGTCGCCGAATGGATCTGTGTCAGGGTAACAAGGTTGGCGACCTCTACCCCCATCGCCTCGGCCACGCGGGTGCGGTTGAGGGCGACCGCGTCGCTCTGGTCCGAGCTGCCCGGACCGCAGTTCAGGCCGGCGAAGATGCCCGACGACGCCCCGCCTCGGCGGGTGAAGAACCCGTGCCGCACCGGGGCCAGCAAGTCGGAGGTGAGGATCTCGAGCATCAGGGAAACCCCGGCGGCGGAACCGTGCCCGGCGCGTGGACGGCCAGCGCCTTGAACAGCGTTCCCATTTCCGCCGGGTGGGTCAAGCGCCGATGTGCCGCCAGATGCGACGAGAGTGCCGCGTCCGACAGGCCCGCCGCAAGCCGTTCGGCCCGTGCGGTGATACCGAGGCGCTCGAGCAGAAGGCCCTGCGGGACGAGCGACGTCGGGCAGGGGTGGGCCGCCCGCTCGAGCTCGGCGAAATCGACGTGCGCCGTCAGGTCTGCCAATCCCGGCTCGGCCAGCGGATCGGCGGGTGCGCCGGCGCGCAGCGCCTGAAGCGTGTCGCCGCGCGACCGGCGGTCGCCATAGTCCACGATCAACGCGACCCCGCCATGCCCCGCGATACGCGCCGTGAGGCTGGCCATGATCCCCGGCGCGGCCGGGCAGAGCTCGACCATCTCGCCGGGGCTGGTGTCGGCAAGGCGATGTGCGAGGGCCGCGATGGGGGGGGCGGGGGTCAGGCCAAAGGTCAGGCGATCGCCGTCGAGGCCGATCACCCGCTCGTGCCACCCCTCCGCTGCGCGGATGAACTGCCGGATCGGCAGCGCGTCGAAGAATTCGTTCGCGATCAGGAAAAGCGGCGCCTCCGGCAGATCGGACACTTCGGCAACCCAGTGCACCGCATGGTCGCGCAAGGTCTCGGCCTGCCTGGCCCGCAACCGGGGCGAGGCTTCGACAAGCACAATGCGGCAGGCGGCGTAAAAGCCGTCCACCCGCCGCGTGGCCCGCAGAAGGTCGGCCATCAATGTGCCGCGACCCGGACCAGGCTCGGCCAGGGTGAAGGGGGCGGGACGGCCAAGGTCGATCCACGCCTGTGCCAGACAGAGGCCCAGGCACTCGCCATACATCTGGCTGATCTCGGGCGCCGTCACGAAGTCTCCTGCCATCCCGAAGGGCTCACGTGTCGTGTAGTAGCCGTGGACGGGGTGCAGCAGACATTCGGCCATGTAGTCCGCGACGGTCATGGGCCCGGTGGCCGCGATCCGGCGGGCCAGCAGGCCGTGCAGCGGCGTCATGCGCGTCGGCGGGCGTGCCGGATCAGAAGCGCCCCGGCGAAGATCATCGGCAGCGACAGTAACTGCCCCATGCTCAGGCCCGCCTCGCCGAGACGGAGCGCATGTCCGAGCGGATTGTCGGGCGTGATGTATTGTGCGTCGGCCTGCCGGAAGAACTCGACGAAAAACCGCGCCGAACCGTAGCCGACAAGGAACAGCCCCGCGATCTGCCCTGGCCGCTTCAGCCAGCCGCGCCGCCAGACCAGCCAGATGAGGACAGCGCCCAGCAGCAGCCCTTCCAGCGCCGCTTCGTAAAGCTGCGACGGGTGGCGCGCGCAGATGCCGACGATGCCCGGACAGGTCTGCGCCGCGTCGCCGGGAAAGGCGACGCCCCAGGGCATGTCGGTCGGGCGGCCCCATAGTTCGGCATTGATGAAGTTGGCGATCCGGCCAAGCAGGATGCCGGGCGGGGCAGCATGCGCCAGCGCGTCGGCCGTCGGCAGCAGCGGAATGCTGTGCCACCGACAGAACAGCACGGTCGCCGCGACGACGCCGAGGAAGCCGCCGTGAAAGGACATACCGCCCTCCCACACCCGCAGGATGTAGGCCGGATTGGCGAGGTAATAGCTTGGCTGGTAGAATAGCACGAAGCCAAGCCGCCCGCCGACGATCACCCCCAGGATGATCCAGGTCAGCAGATCGTCCACCTGAGCCTGGCTCATTGGCGGGCTGTCACGCCAAAGGCGCGGCGTCCTTAGGGTCGCGCGGATCATCTGCCAGCCGATCAGGATGCCCGCGATGTAGGCCAGCGCATACCAGCGCAACGCCAGCGTGACGCCGAAGACCTGAAACGACACGAGGTCCGGGGACAGGTCGGGAAAGGGGATGTAGCTCATGACGCCTCCGGGCCGCCGGGGTCTTGTCCGGCGCGTGCGGGGTCGTGTCAACCTCTCGGGGTGGCGGTTGGCCTTGTGTCCGGGGCGCACCGGACCATATTGATCGTGAAGGACACGGAGGCTTCCATGCAGAACCGCACCAAGATTTTCGACGACCTGTCGCAGCTGATGACCAACGCGATGGGCGTCGCGCAGGGCGCGCGGACCGAGGCCGAGACGGCAATGAAGGGTCTGATCGACCGCTGGCTCGCCGACCGGGACTTCGTGACCCGCGAAGAGTTTGATGCCGTCCGCGCGATGGCTCAGAAAGCGCGCGAAGAGAATGCCGCCCTCGAGGCGCGCCTTGCCGCACTCGAGGCAAAGGCCGCGCCCTCGGGCTGAGTGCCGGCCACGCATCTTCTGCCGTCCACCCGTGCGACAATGGGTGACAGGGTGGCGCGAAACTGATTTCATCCCCGTCAGGTCGTGGAGGCGACCCCGCATGCGCGCGACGTGCATGCGAGGACTTGGAACGGCACGCCGTTCCGCTGACGCCGGTCCGGTCAGGACCGACAGGGAGGATCACCATGAAGACGTTCATTGCCTCGGGCATCATCGCAAGCGCACTTGCCCTTGCCGCGGCGTTTCCGGCGCTTGCCGACTACACAATCCTTGCTCCAGCCGGTCCGGGGGGCGGCTGGGACCAGACCGCCCGGACGATGCAGGAAGTCATGCAGGCCGAAGGCATTGCCGAGTCGGTGCAGGTGCAGAACGTGCCGGGGGCAGGCGGGACCGTCGGCCTCGCGCAGTTCGCAAGCCAGGCGGCGGGTGATCCGACGCAGCTGATTGTTGGCGGATACGTGATGGTCGGGGCGATCCTGACCAACGGCTCGCCGGTGTCGCTCGCAGATGTCACGCCCATCGCCCGGCTGACCGGCGAAAGCGTTGCAATCGTCGTGCCCGCCGCCTCGCCGCACCAGACGATCGGTGACTTGGTCGAGGCGCTGAAGGCGGATCCCGGTGCGGTTTCCTGGGCGGGCGGCTCGGCGGGCGGGGTCGATCACATCGTCGTCGGCCTGCTGGCGAAAGCCGCAGGCGTCGATCCGACGAAGATCAACTATGTGGCCTTCTCGGGCGGCGGCGAGGCGCTGGCGGCGATCCTCGGCAATCAGGTGACTGCTGGCGTCTCGGGCCTTGGCGAGTTCCTGCCGCAGGTCCAGGCGGGCACGATGCGCCTGCTAGCCGTCACGTCCGATACCCGGATCGAGGGCGTGGATGCACCGACGCTGGCCGAATCGGGGCTGGACGTGGTCGTGCAGAACTGGCGGATGGTCGCTGCGGCACCCGGCCTCAGCGACGAGCAGAAGGCGGCGGTCACGGCCGACATCGAGGCGCTGAACGCCTCGGCCGGCTGGACCGAGGCGCTGGCCGCGAAGGGCTGGGCCAACACCTATCTGTCCGGGGCCGAATTCGAGGCACAACTCGCGGCCGACACCGCCGCGACCGAAACCATCCTGCGGGATATCGGCCTCGTGAAATGACCCAGTCCGAAAGGACCTCGCGCCGCCCCGACCGGGCGGCGCTTTTCGCGGCGCTTTTGCTGGCCGGCTTCGGCGCGCTGATCCTTTGGGACAGTGCGCGTCTGCCTGCCGATGCGGGATATTCCGGGATTGGCCCGGCGGATGTGCCGGTCGCGATCGCATGGGGGCTGATCGGCCTTGCGCTCTGGACGGCCGTTTCGGCCTTCCGCGATGCGCCGGACGAGGCGCCCGCGCAAGAGGCCCCTCCCGTCCTTTGGATAATCGGCGGTCTGGGGGCACAGCTGTTACTGCTGAACCTGACCGGGTTCGTGCCTGCGACGGCCTTGCTGTTCGCGGCCACCGCGCGCGCATTTGGGTATCGCCGCCTGCCAGTTGCCCTTTTGGTAGGCCTTGTCGCCTGCACGGCGGCCTACGGCGTGTTCGACCGGCTGCTGCAACTGAACCTGCCGACAGGTCCGCTAGAGACCGCGATCTTCGGGGCCTGAAATGACGTCCTTCGACTTCCTTCTGCAAGGCTTCGCGACCGCCGCCGATCCGATGATCCTGCTTTACGCCCTGATCGGCGTGACGCTGGGCACGGCGGTGGGGGTGCTTCCGGGCATCGGCCCTGCGCTGACGGTGGCGCTGCTGCTGCCGGTGACCTACGGCCTCGATCCGGCCGGATCGCTCATCATGTTCGCGGGCATATACTATGGCGGGATGTATGGCGGCTCGACCACCTCGATCCTGCTGAACACGCCGGGCGAGAGCGCATCCATCGTCACCGCGCTTGAGGGCAACAAGATGGCGCGCAAGGGCCGGGGCGGCCCGGCGCTCGCCACGGCCGCGATCGGCTCTTTCGTGGCGGGCACGATTGCGACGCTTTTGCTCGCGTTCCTTGCGCCGCATGTGGTCAAGCTGGCGCTCGTGTTCGGACCGCGAGAGTACTTCGCCCTCATGGTGCTGGCCTTCGTCACCGTCTCGGCGGCTTTCGGCGACAGCACGCGCAAGGGTCTGACATCGCTCTTCGTGGGCCTCGGGCTTGCGATCATCGGGATCGACGGGCTGACCGGGCAGGCGCGCATGTCGTTCGGCGTGCCGCAACTGCTGGACGGGATCGAGGTGACAACGCTGGCCGTCGCAATGTTCGCGGTGGGCGAGGCGCTGTTCGTCGCGGGGCAGGGGGTGCGGCCCGACGATAAGGTCATCGCGGTCAAGGGATCGGTCTGGATGAACCGCGCCGACTGGGGGCGGTCCTGGAAAAGCTGGCTGCGCGGGACGTTCATCGGATTTCCCATCGGGGCGATGCCAGCCGGGGGGGCGGACATCGCGAGTTTCCTGTCCTATGCGACCGAAAAGCGCATGTCGAAGCACCCCGAAGAGTTCGGCCACGGCGCGATCGAGGGGGTCGCAGGGCCCGAGGCCGCGAACAACGCCGCCGCCGCAGGCACGCTGGTGCCGCTTCTGACGCTCGGCCTGCCGACGACGGCGACCGCCGCCATCATGCTGGCCGGGTTCCAGCAGTTCGGCCTGCAGCCCGGACCGCTTCTGTTCGCCACGAACCCGCAGCTTGTCTGGGGCCTGATCGCGAGCCTGCTGATCGCGAACGTGATGCTGGTCGT
>JANPJD010000104.1:0-8258 GCA_031425325.1 Rhodobacterales bacterium
CGAACACAATGGCTCGAATGACACGCCGACAACTGCGCACGTCATCGCGAGCCCGCCAAGCATGAGCTGAAAACCCCATCGTAATGCATTGCCGGATGCTTCCCAAGTTTACCGCCTGCCCGCCCCAGCCAGCAGCAAAAAGAGCTGGAGAGTGGCCGGGAAGTAAGGTTGAGCAGCGGAGTAGGGAAGCGGCGGTATTTCCGGACAGGTCAGAAGGTACGTGAGACATCTGTAACCCGCGAAGGTGCTCGATTCGATTGCAGTTCCGATGGCCAGATCTCGCACCGTGGGAACGCTCTCAGCGAAAGGGTCGCAGCCTTGGAGGGACCGCAGCCGCTCCAGCACCGGGTGGCGGGTGACGCCGGACCAAACCAGCCAGAGTGGGACGCGTAGCGCGTCGTAGCCCGAAACCGCCGCACGCCCCGCCGAGGGACGCCAGCCCTCAGCGTCCATGTCGATCCAGTCCGGCACCAGCCCCCGAGCGCCGATCTCGGCCAGAACGGCCAGGCCGTCCTCGGCGCAGCGCGCAAGGCGGGGTTGGCCCGCGAAGGTGGCAAGCTCGCGCAGGGCGAGCGGCATCGTATATGACAGGTTGAGCGTGACATGGCCCGGGCCAGCAAAGCGCTCGAGCGCGGGCAGCAGCACGAGCGCGCCATTACCCCTCGGGTCGTCGACCACGCAGCTTTCGGCGAGGAAGACGGCGATCTCACGCGCCCGCTCGGCATCGCCTGGCATCGCGAAGCGGGCCGCCGCCCGTGCAAGCGCCCAAGCGTAGAAGAGATCGCCATCCGTCGCGTTGTTGTAATCCGCAATATTGGGCTCTGTTTGCGGCAGCCAGCGCCAGGCCAAAAGCGGATCGCGGCGCACAGCGAGTTTCTCCTCCGTCCAGTCCCGCATCCGGGTGAAGGCCTCAGCGTCGTCCAGAAAGATGGCGAGGAGCATCCCGTAGCCCTGCCCTTCCGAGTGGCTCGCCTCCGACTGGCCGTGGTCGATGACGCGCCCCTCGGGCGACAGGAAGGCGGCCTTCCAGGCGGACCATGCCTCGGGCAGGGTCAGAGGCGGCGCGCCCTGCGCGGCGCGCGCCAGCGACACGGCCGCGCCTCCCCCCACGGGGGCCGCGAGCAGCCCGAGGAACGCACGACGATCCATCCGGTCACTCTTCATCCCTGCCCGATTGCCCAGACTCCCGCCGATTCCCCACCGCTTGGTACAACTTTTGACACAAACGACCCGTAACCACTCAACTGTATCGCGAGTGAAGCCTCTTTTCAGCCGATCCACCTCAAGCCCTCCGGAGCTTCAAGGCCATGCGCCAGCCGAAGCAACTGACCCTCTCGACCGCACTCGGGGCCTTCGTCCTTATCTCGGGGCTGCTGTTCGGCACGGCCGCCGCGCATCTTCTCTTCGAGCGCGCCGAAGCCTTTCAGGCCGACGCGCTGCGCAAGGCAGTAGAGATACGCGGCCGCCACGCCGCCCAGAACCTCGCGCAGAACCTCGACGAGACCTGGACCATCCTCCATGCGATTAAATCCGATGGGCTGGTTAGCGATCCCGCGGGACTCGCGGCCGCGCTTGCGGTGATCGTCGGGAATGGGGAGCGGGTGTCCTGGGCGGGCTTTGCAGGCTCCGACGGGCAAGTGATCGTTGCCTCGAACGACATGCTCACGGGGGCCGACGTGTCCGAGCGCCCATGGTTCCAGCGGGGCCTTTCCGGGGATTTCGCGGGCGACGTGCACAAGGCCGTATTGCTCAACCGCCTGCTCGGCGGCAGCGAGGAGGACCCTCTGCGCTTCATCGACCTTGCCACGCAGGTCACCGATGCCGAGGGTCAGGTCACGGGCGTCCTCGGCTTCCACATTGACTTTGCCTGGGCCGAGGCACTGCTCGCCGAAGAGGCCGAAGGCCTTGGCCTCGACCTTTTCCTGGTCGACCAGGCGGGCACCGTCATCATCGCCACCGACGAGACCGTCAGCGAGGCGCCGAGCCTTCAGGCGTTGCGCGCCGCGGCGGCCGGGGTGCCCGCCACGACCACCGAGACTTGGCCCGACGGGCGCGACTATGTCTCGACCGTCATCCCCGAGGTCCGGCACGGCGACCTGCCCTCCTTCGGATGGCGCATGGTGGCCCGCATCGACCCGGCGTCCTTCGACATCGCGCGGGCCGATCTGGTCCGCTCGATCTGGGTCGTGCTGATCGGCGTGGGGGCCATCCTTGCCCTGATGACCCTCGGCTTCGCACGCTGGTTCCTGCGCCCGGTTGGGGTGCTTGCCGAGAACGCCCGCCGGATCGCGGCGGGCGAGGACGAGTACCCGCTCGAGCTGAACCGGACGGCCGAGATGGCCACGCTGTCGGCGGCTCTGGCACGACTACAATCACGAGCGCCCGAACCGGTCGCCCTGCGCCACTCTGGCCGCTCGGCCCGGGGGAGATAGGGATGCGCTACTTTCGCCTGTTGCTGGGTCTTTCCGTCATCGTCGTGGCGGTCTGGGTCATCCTTGGCGAGCAGATGGCGGGAGCCAGCGCCAATGCCTTTGTCAACGCGCGTCTGACGACGGTGCGCGCACCGGTGGCGGGCGTGCTCGACCTGCCCGAACGGACACTCGGCGCGGCGGTGCAGGCAGGCGAGGAGATCGGCAGCGTCAGCGACCCCCGTGTCGACGCTATGCAGATGAACGATCTCGCGATGGAGCGCACCTTCGCCACGGCGGAACTAGCTGCCCTCGACAGCCGCCTCGATCTGGCCGAGCGGCAAGCCGAGCCGCTGTCGGGCCGCCTCGCGGCCTATGCCGCAGCACGGGTCGCTGAACTCGAGGCGCGGCTGGATCAGGCGCGCAACCGTCTGTCCGCCCTGGAGGTGGACGACCAAGCCGAAACTCGGGTGGCCGAACTCGCCGCCGGGGCCGAGATCGGCGAGGGCCGCGACCCCCGATTGCCGAACCTTGCGCTCGCCTATGCGCGCGAGCGGGTCGCCGTGCTTGAGATCGCGCTCAATGCCGCACGGAGCGGGGTCTTCCTCGGCGACGGATATAACGACGCACCCTATTCCGAGCAGCGCCAGACAGAGCTTGCAAGCCAACGCGACGGACTTCTCATTGACCGCGACCTTGCGGCTGCGCGTCTGGCCGCGATCGAGACGCGCCTTGCACGCGAGCAGGTGCGGACCAGCGGGCTCGGCAGCGCCGCCCTCCTCGCCCCGGCGGGCGGCCGCGTCTGGGAGGTCCTTGCCGGCGACAACGAAGTCGTCGAGCGCGGCCAGGACGTGATCCGTCTGGTCGATTGCGGCTCGACCGTCGTCAGCGCCTCGGTCACCGAGAACATTTACAACCGCCTTCGCATCGGTGATCCGGCGATGGTCCGGCTGGCCGGAGACGGTCAGGGCTTGCCCGGCACTATCCTTCGGCTGGCCGGGGCCGGGGCGCGGACGGTCTACCAGAACCTCGCAGTCACCCCGGGCCAGAGGCATCTCGAGCGGTACGACGTAACGCTCGTCGTGCCGGCCCTGCGAAACGATCCCGCGCTTAGCTGCATGGTCGGGCGCACCGGCCGTGTGTTCTTCGAGCGCCGCCCGCTCGACGCGCTGCGGAGCCTATGGCAGTGAGCGCGACCCCCCTCCCCGGCGCGGGACCGCTATGCCGCCGATCCTTCTGAGCGAGGTCGCCGCGGCGGCGATGCCGATGCTGTTGGTGGTGGGACTGGCACTGGTCCTGCCGCTGTTCCTCGACCCCGCACGCACCACACACCGCATCCCGCTGTTCCTGATCGCCGCCCTCCTTGCGCTGCGCTACGCTTGGTGGCGGCTGACCGAGACGATCGCCCCGGTCGGTCTGACTTGGGATTTCGCGGCAAGCTGGTCGCTTGCGGCCTTCGAGATGGTGGCCCTGGTCGGATCGCTGTCGGGCTTCCTTATGATGTCGCGCACCCTCAACCGCAGCGCCGAGGTCGAGGCCAACCGTGGCTGGTGGGGCGATGCCCCCCTGCCCCGGGTCGCGATCCTGATCGCCACCTACAACGAAACCCTCGATGTGTTGGAGCGGACCATTGTGGGCGCCATGGCTCTCAACCACCCCGCCAAGGAGGTCATCGTGCTCGACGACGGCCGGCGCGACTGGTTGCGCGACCACTGCGCGCGGCTCGGCGTGCGCTACCTGCGGCGGGCCGACAACAAGGGCTCGAAGGCGGGCAACATCAACGCGGCCTTGGCAGTGCTGCGCGCCGACCCGCAGCCGCCCGACTTCGTGGCCGTGCTCGACGCGGATTTCGTGCCGCACCGGGGCTTCATCAGCCGGTCGCTGGCGCTGTTCCACGACCCCTCGGTGGGGCTCGTGCAGACACCGCAGCATTTCTTCAACGCAGATCCAGTGCAGCACAACCTCGGGCTTAGCCGATCGTACCCCGACGAGCAGCGTTTCTTCTTTGATCACATGCAAGCCTCGCGCGATGCCTGGGGCATCGCCATCTGCTGCGGAACCTCCTCTGTCGTCCGCTGGAGCGCGCTGGAAACGACGGGCGGCTTTCCGACCGACAGCGTGACCGAGGACTTCCTGCTGACGGTGGTGCTGCAATCACATGGCTTCCAGACCGTCTACCTGAACGAGCCGCTGACCGAGGGCCTCGCCCCCGAAGGTCTGAAGGAATACGTGACGCAGCGCGCCCGCTGGTGCCTGGGCCAGATGCAGATCGTACGCAGCGCGCATGGTCCCTTCGGGGATGCGCCGCTGCGCCTGCGCGACCGCTGGAGCATGATCGACGCGACCTTCTACTGGACCGCCTCGTTCCCATTCCGGGTGGCGGCCCTCGCCTATCCGCTGCTGTACTGGTTCTTCAACATCACAGTGGTCAATGCCTCGGTCGCGGATGTGCTGAGCTACTTCGGGGTCTATTTCCTGTGGGTCACGATGGCGATGAACGTCGTCTCGCGCGGCCTCTTGGTGCCCGTGATCCACGACGTGAGCCAGTTGATCGGTGCGATCCCGATCTCGCGCGCAGCCTTTGTCGGATTGCTGCGGCCCCACGGGCATCCCTTCTCGGTCACAGCGAAAGGCGGCGACCGCAGCGCGGTAACGGTGCAATGGGCGCTGCTTCTGCCCTATCTCTGCCTGCTCGTGCTGACGCTGGTAGGGCTTTTGGTCGGGATCATGTTCGACAGCTTCGCCTTCTACGATGCGGGCGACGGCAAATCGGTGATCCTGTTCTGGACGCTCTACAACGCTGTGGTCCTTGGCGTGCTCGTCATCGCCTGCGTCGAGCTGCCCCGGCGCGAGCGCCACATCGCCGACAAGCCCGAACGCGCGATCTTCGTGGCCGAAGGCAAGCCCGGCCGCGTCTGGCTCGTGGGCCTCACCCGCGACGCGACCCGCATCCGGGGGCATGTTTACCGGCAAGGCACGCGTGGGATACTGCGGATCCGCGATGTAGGCGACGTACGCGCGATCGTGCTCGAGGCGACCGAGGACGGCGCGCGCCTCGCCCTTCTGCCCGACGAGGCCCAGCAGCACGCCTTCCTCCGCCGATTCTATACCGAAGGCGACGCCCCCGGCGTCATCTCGGTCCGTCTGACCGCGCTCCTCGAAGATCTGGCGCGGCGGCTGTCGTTTTCCTGGGGGCGGGGGTGAGGATGGTCGACAGGGCCGGGCGCGAATGAAAGAGGGCGCCCCTTTGGGGACGCCCTCTTTTCGCACTGGTCGTTGGATCAGCCGAGCAGCAAAGCCAGCCGCCGCGCTTTGACTGATTACTGCTGCCTGCAGCAGACAAGTCAGGAAAGTCCGATATGCTCTAGAAGGCGTCGCCTCAAACCCCTAAGACGTCGCCTTGATCCTGCACGGGCCTCGATGAACCGCGAGTGCAGTCTAACGGCGGGGTTGTCGGTGGCAAGGCCCGCTTCCAAAAGCACCTCCATAACCTCCCGATCAGCCGGCTTCGGACTGGAGCGGAGTTTTCTCAGGTTCACTTTCCACCGTGCGCGATACGCATCGAGGTCGAACGCCTCTCCGAACTCCTGCAACACGCCCGCCGCTTCCAGGATGGCGAGCGTCCTGACGCATTTGAAACAGTGACCGCAATTCGTTGTCTTCCACTGCCGATCATGCCGGACGCAGACATCGAGCAAGTGGCGCGTATCGGGAATTGACAGGATCGAACGGGTCTTATGCCCCCGGGTGAAGCGGGCACCTGACGACTGTAGTCGCATAGATGGAACGGACATCAGCGGCAGGATCACTGGATCACTATAACACATGTCCTCGGACCGACCGATGCGGGTGTGGGTATAGTCATCCGCCGAAGAGTAGAGAAATCGCCGGGCTACGGCGGGAAAGAGATGGGCTGTGGATACGTTGCGAGCGGTATGTGTCAACTGGAACCCCATTCCGAGGAGTGCATCCATGTTGCTGTCCACCCGCCAAAGCGGAAGGCCATACATCCGCGCTACGGCTTGGGCGCGTTCGTATGCCTCCACGTCCTTGTGCGAGGAAGTATTCGCACCGACGTTATTGAATAAAAGGTGGTGGACGCGGAGGCTGGAACGATCACAGCCGAAGAACTCCTGCTGAAGGGTGAACCAGCTGTCGACGCCCCCGGAGAAACCGCAGATCGAGCCATCGGCAATGTCCGTCAGATCGTCCACGACCCGATGAAAGAGGACCTTGGGAGCGGCCAAGCCCAGTTGGGCCGCGAAGACGAACGCAAGATCGGCTGCATTGCGCGCTAGGCTTTCCGAGACCGGCACATCAAACTCGACTGCCTGCCCTTGCTTCATCGCATGAAGCAGACACGGTGCCAGAAAGGCGTCCGCGCGGTCGACCGCAAGTGCGTAAGCGCCCCCAGAGACCCTGTAGAAAAACTCCCCAAAGCGCGACACAGAGCAGGAGAAGGACATGCTTTCCGGCTCGACTGCATGCCGGACAAAATCGCTGACAATCACGCTCTGCATGAAGAACCCGGACTCAACACGTCAATAAAGTACTGTTACCGGGCAACGGTGACAGAAACCACACGATCTTCGTCCTGTACTATCGTGCAGTTCTGTCCACACGGAAGATCAAGTCAGGCATCTCGGAGACTCAGCCGATGCTGGGCTGGGTCCTAGCGTCCCCGCGTGCGGACCTATCGGACAAGCGGCATGAGACGTTCGCGGTCGGACATATTCCGCGCCCGCATAGACCAGCACCACGAGGGGCACGCAGACCAGCAACTGCACCAGGCCCGGCGGTCATCTGGTTATGTATAGCGAAGACCGCCGCTTCCATCACCACGGCGGAAATGACGGGGCGAGCCAGCACGGCGATCACCTCGCCCAGTTCCCCGATCAGGCGAAGCGCAAAGTAGCTGTTGAACGGCGTGAGCAGGATGTTGAGGAAAAAGTTGCCCACCTCGATCTCTTGGTTCAGCGGATCGCGAAGACGAGAACATCGCGCGGCGGCAGTCGTTTCTTGCGAACGGATCAAGGATGGCCGACAAAAATGGAAAGGGCGCCCCTTTCGGGACGCTCTCTTTTCGCGATGCGCACTGGATCAGCCGCGGTTGCGCCGGCGCAGCGAGCCGATGCCCAGAAGCGCACCACCGAGCAGCAGGCCAGCCGCCGGAACCGGAACAGGCGAAACGCTGACGGCATCGACGTCGAAGCCGTCAAAAGTCGGGCCGTTCCGGTTCGAGGTGTCGACCAGCTTCAGCTGCGTGAAGGTGCCTGCCACGTTGAAGGCGAGCGACAGCGTGTTCTGGAGCGATCCGACGAAGGTCCACTCGCCGCCATTGCCGACGAAGAGATCGGCCGACTCGCGGTGACGGCGCGGATCGTTGAAGGTGATCTCAAACACCTGCCCAATCGCGCGGAACGGCTTCGAGAAGCCGAGCACCAGTTCGCCGCCGAAGCCGAGCGAGACGAAGCCGCCGTCGTTCGCGCCGATCGCCTTCTCGGGATCGGCCCGACCCGGGAGGACTTTCTCGACCGCGCCTTGGGTGAAGGAAACGACGCTGGTGGCATAGATCGGGGCCGCCTGAACGGCCGCCGCCGACACGGCGAGCACCGCCGCAAGCGCAAGGGATTTGGTAATCATCGCAGGTCTCCGAAATCTTCGTTGGGATATGGTTAGCACGTGCAGCATGACAAGGCCACAACGCCTGGCCCCCGCCGGCAGGTCCCCGCCCAGTGGAAGTAAACAATGCCGTGACCGATGAAGGAGTGTGCAGGCTCTCGAACCAATCAGGACGAAAGGTGCGGTTCCCGCTTCGGTTGTGCCGAATTTATGCTCGAAATGAGGACG
>JANPJD010000105.1:0-1593 GCA_031425325.1 Rhodobacterales bacterium
TTCGTCGTCGCCGCACTCGATTGCGCGCCCGCCGAAGAAGGGCACGTCGCGGCGCATCTGTTCGATGGTTTCGGTGGCGGTGACGGCGGCGACCGAAGGCGAGGGGACGCCCTGCACGCTGATCATCCGGCTGACATGCCGAACCCCGTCCCACACGTCATATTGCGTGTTGCTGTCGCCATAGTAACCGAGCACCTGCGGATGCGCCGATGGCACGTGATAGGCCTCGATGAACGCTTCCAGCGCCAGCTTCCAGTTGCACGGCATGATCTTGGCGACGTGCGCCGCCTTGTAGCGATGCTCGAGCGCGAAACCGTCGAAATGCTCGGGGAGGTTTCGAGGTAGCTGTCGAGCGGTTCGCAGTCGGGGTCCATGTTGACGAACACAAACCCGCCCCACGTCCCGACCTGAACCTCGGGCAGGCACATCTTGGCCTTGTCGACTTGCGGGAAATCCCACTTGCCGGGGATCACCCGAAGCTCGCCCTCCAGCGTCCAGCTCCAGCCGTGGAACGGGCAGGTGATGCGCGGCGCATTGCCCGCGTCGACCCGCAGCATCGTGCCGCGGTGAAGGCAGGCGTTGATGTAGGCCTTGATCCCGCCGTCGCCGGTCCGGACGATCAGCAAACTATCATGGACGATGTCGTAATTGATCTGATCGCCGGGCTCGGGAATATCCTCTACCCGACACGCCAGTTGCCACGTCTTGCGCCAGATCTTTTCGACTTCGCGCTCATGCCATTCGCGGCTGAAATAGCGGTCGATGGGGATGTCTGCGTCGGACTGGCCGGTGGCGGGAGACTCGGACCGCAGCACAAGGGGAGCGGGGTTGACGTCACCCGCCAGCACCTCCTGCACCGAGGGCCTGGGCCGCCTGGCGATGATGTCCATATCGCGCATTCCCTCGTCTTTGCGCCGTCGCGCCGCCATGCTAGCGCATCGCCCAATGAAAAGCTTGCCCCATCGCCATCTCGGCACCTTGCGCCTCGACATCGACCTCGCGGCGATCGTGCGGGTCGGGGAGGGGCGGCTGGTTGCCCCGGTCGCGGGCGGCACGCTGGAGGGGCCCCGCGTCTCCGCCAAAGTTCTTCCCGGCGGCACCGACTGGGTGACCCAATCGACCGACGGCAATGCCACCATCGACGTCCGCCTGACGCTCGCCACCGATGACGGCGCGACGCTCGGCCTGACCTATCAGGGCCGCTTTGTCGGCGCGCCCGGCGCGATGCAACGGTTCGTCGCCGGACAGCCGATCGACGGGACCGAATATTCGCTCCAGACCGTCGCCAAGTTCGAAACCGCCGACGCGCGTTATGTCTGGCTCAATGACACGATCATCGTCGGCATCGGCGAGCAGATCGACGGCGCCCCCGCTTACCTATTGTATGAGATCATCCGATGAGCGCCGCCAGAATCGACAGCAGGATCGACCTCGACAGTGAGGAGGCCAAGGCCCGCGCAGTGCATAATCGCGCCCTTGCCGAGCGGCTCCGCGCCGACGTCGCCAAGGCCGCGCTCGGCGGCACCGAGAAGAGCCGCGAGCGCCACACCTCGCGCGGAAAACTGCTCCCGCGCGACCGCGTCGAGCGCCTGC
>JANPJD010000106.1:0-7120 GCA_031425325.1 Rhodobacterales bacterium
GCGGGCACGGGGACAGGTCCCGCCCGGCCCAGCTGGGCCGCCAGGGGCTGCTCGGCCTGAAGGCTGTCGCGCTGTGCGCGGGCCTTCTCGATTGCGGCCTGAAGTCGTTCCATCAGCGTCTCTCCGTCGCCTTGCGGGCCATATGCCCCTGCCGTGCAGCGCCCCTCACCACCGCACCCCGAGCTTGTCGCCCACCCGCTCGGCCAGAAGGTCGAGCGGCTGGTAATAGGTGTGCACCGACCAGACCGCCAGCGGCACACCGATCATGATGGCAAGCGTCGCCGCGATGGTGAAGCCGCGCTGGCGCATCCGCTCGCGATGCGACTGGATGTAGGGCAGGGTGGCGAGCGGCGTGATCCCGAGCTTCTTCACGATCGCTTCCGGGCGGCGGGGTGCGGTGTTGAGCAGCTCGATCAGCACGATGAGGCCGAGCCCCGCGAGGATCCCGAACAGCGTGCCGCCGCCCGCCAGCAGGATGCGGTTCGGGCGTGAGGGCGCGTTCGGCACGGCGGGCTGCTCCAGAACCGAGACGCGCGCGCCACGGGACAGAAGCTCGATCCGCTCGCCAGTGCTGGCCTGGGCAAGGCTGTTCACGGCCGAGTTGTACTGCAACTGCGTGTTGGAATAGTCGCGCTCAAGCTCCGACAAAGCCACCCCGTTGGCTGCCGTGCGCTGGATGGCATCGGCGATCTCGTCGAGTTTTGTCTGCGTTTCCGCCTTCTGGACTTCAAGCGCATCGACGCGCGCATCGATCTCGGCCAGTTGCAGGTCGAGCGGCGAGGCCCCCTGGGGAGCGGTGCCGAGTTGCTGGGCCACAGCCTCCTCGGCCTGACGGATTCGACCCTCGAGAACGCGAATACGCGGATTGGTGGGGGCATAGACCACCAGCGCCTCGCTCAGTTGCTCGCGCAGATCCTCGAGCGCGCGCTGCGCGGGGCTGAGTTCGACCCCCTCGATCCCTTCGACCCGGCCCGTCGCATTGAAGATCTCGATTAGTCGCGCGCGCTGCGTCGTCAGCGTCGCGATCTCGCGGTCGGTCTGGGACATGCGGTCCTGCAGGATGGTCTGCTGGCTCAGCCGATAACCTTGGCCCTCGGGCAGTGCATCGGAATTGATGGTCTTGAACTCCACCAGCCGCGACGAGAGCGTCGCAAGCTCGGCTGCCAGCCGGTCGACCTCCTGCTGGAAGAAATCGAGCGTCTGACCGGCGCGGCCCGTGCGCTGCTCGATGTCCTCGCGCTGGATGATCGAGAGATATTCGTTCATGACACTGGCCGCAGTCTGGCCGGTGGTCGCCTCGAAGCTGACGATGAGGATCGCTGCCCCGTCGCGGGTGATGCTGTCGTTGATGCTCGTCTGGGCCCGCATCTCGTCGACGATCTCGTCGGGCCGCATCCGGTCGAGGTCGGGGAACACCTCGAGCCTGCGCGCGATGTCCAGGAGGTTGGCGCGGTTCAGCAGGCGCTGCTCGAAGAGCTGCATCTGCTCGCGCGCGGGCGTGTCGACCGTAGGCGGGGCGAGCGCATTCGGGATCTGCGAGGATTCGAGCAAAAAGCGCGCCTGCGAGACATAGGCGGGCGGCAACGACATCGCGACGCCGAAGGAGATGACCGAAATCAGCATCGCGACCAGCATGAAAAGCGGCAGGCGGCGCAGGAAAATGGTGATGTAATACTTCATGTCAGGCTGTCTTTTCCTCGGAAACGGCATTGGCGCCGAAGAAGACCTGATCCTTCAGGACTTCAAGCACGATCTCCCCCGTGATCGAGCGGCTTTCGGCGCTCCAGGCATAGAGCATGGAAAAATCGCAGAGCTGGTTCACAAGGCGGGGAATGCCGCGCGTCACGCGGTGGATCTCGGCGACCGCCTCGGGCGCGAACTCGTGGCCGGTGCCACCCGCATGCTGCAGGCGGTGCGCGATGTAGCTCTGCGTGCCCGCGACATCCATCGGCGTCAGATGGAAGCTTGCGGTGATGCGCTGCGTGAGCTGGCGCATCTGCGGATGCAGCACCATCTCGCGCAATTCGGGCTGGCCCACGAGGATCAACTGCAGCAGGTCGTCCTTGCCCGAGTTGATGTTGGTCAGAAGCCGCAACTCCTCGAGCCCCTCGATCGAGAGGTTCTGCGCCTCGTCGAAGATCAGGATCACCCGCCGCCCGGCGGCGTATTCGTCGATGATGAACTCCTGCAGGCGCTGGAAGAGCTGCACATAGGTTTCGCCGCGCCCGATCGCGACGCCGAGCGCATTCAGCACCCATTGCAGCATCTCGCCCCGCCCGCCCTGCGCGTTCGAGATGAGGCCCACCACCACATTGGGGTCGAGCCGGTCCAGAAGCGCGCGCAGAAGGGTCGTCTTTCCGGCCCCGATCTCGCCGGTGATGAGCGTGATCGGCGCGCTCGAGAGAATCCCGAACTCAAGCACCGAGAAGGCCCGGCGATGCTGGCTCGACCAGTAGATGAAGCTCGGGTCCGGCTGCAGCGTGAACGGCCGCTCGGTCAGTCCGAAGAACTCTGTGTAAAGGATCGGGCGGGACATCATGCTTCCAGATGGGGTGTCTGTCTCGGGACGGAAGGGCTGGTTCATGGTCTATCCCTGCATCGCCGGTCGGGACCGCCCGAGGTCCCGGCCTTGCCCGCCGGGTCTCGCGGCACCGATGCCGGTCTCACAGATGACGCGCATGTCCCTGACCTCGTTCCGGATGCCCTGATCCCGCGCTTCGCCCTCCGGCCGCCCGACACCCTGCCTTGCCGGTAACCTCCGGCTCGGGGCGCATGTTACCAAGCGGGACCGTGCAAATATATGGCGCAAATGGGGCCTGCCGCGCAGCAGGGCGGCAGCGGCCCGCCGGACTGCACCCGGCTGCGGGGGCCGGACCTGCCGGGATGAACCGGCCTTGCGGCCGGGACCGGGGATGGGGCAGATGCTGCATCTGCGCGGCCTTACCATGCAGATGCAGCAAAAGACAGGCCGGGAAGGACGGACCCCACGAGGCGTGCAACCGGCAGGCCTTTGGCGCGTTTGGCCGGACGCCACGACCGACGCCACGGATTTGCCGATTTTGCCGCATATGTGAGCACCGTTGTGCAGAAGATGCGGTATTGGGTACTCTTGGACCAAAGGCCTTTTAGATGCGGATGGATAAAGTGACGATCAGACGCGGCATTCTCGGCCTGACGATGGGCTTGGCCCTCGTGGCGCTTTCGGCCTGCCAGTCCTCCGAGGAAAAGGCAGAGGGCCATTTCACATCGGGCATGGCGCTGCTCGAGGCGGGCGACACCGACCGCGCGCTGGTCGAGTTCCGCAACGTGTTCCAGCTCAACGGCCAGCACCGCGAGGCGCGCCAAGTCTATGCCCGCATCCAGCGCGAGCGCGGCAACCTGCGCGAGGCCTATGGCCAGTACCTGCGCCTGGTCGAGCAGTACCCCGATGACCTCGAGGGCAACATGGCGCTAGCCGAGATGGCCATGGTCAACGGCAACTGGGACGATGCCGAGATCTATGCGCGCCGCGCGATCGAGATCGACCCAGCCAATCCGCTGGCCGTCTCGCTCGGGCTTGTGGCCGATTACCGCGTGGCCTTCCTCGCCAAGGACGAGGCCGCGATCACCGACATCGTGACCAAGGCGGGCAACCTGCTGGCGGCCAATCCCGACCTCGTGACGCTGCGCAAGTTCCTGGCCGAAGAGCTGCTGCGCCGGGGCGATGTCGACGATGCGCTGGCGCTGGTCGACGAGGGCTTGGCGCGCGACCCTTCGGTCGAGGATTTCTACACGCTGCGCCTCGCGGTCCTCTACCAGAAACAGGACACCCCCGCGATCACCGAGCATCTCGAGGCGATGGTGGCCCGCAAGCCCGACGACCTCGAGACGGGCAACATGCTGATCGCCTGGTATCTCGCGCAGAACGATGCCGCCGCCGCCGAGACCGCCATCCGGGACCGGATCGACCCGGCCGACGACGCGCTGGAACCCCGGCTGCAACTGGTGCAGTTCCTGGCCGAGGTGAAGGGGATGGAGGCCGCCCGCGCCGAGATCGACGCGCTGCTGGCCGCGACCCCCGAAAGCCCGCATGTGGCGCTCTACCGCTCGATGCTGGCGGGCTTCGACTTCGATTCGGGCAAGCGCGACGACGCCATCACGGCGATGCAGCAAATCGTGGCGGACCACCCGGAGTCGCCGCAGATCGACACGATCCGCGTCGCCCTGGCACAGATGATGACCGCGACCGGCAACGAGGTCGGGGCCCGCGCCATGGTCGAGGAGGTGCTGGCCGCCGACCCGACCGAGGTTGCGGCGCTGAAACTGAAGGCCGCCTGGCTGATCGAGGACGACCGCACGGGCGACGCGCTGGTGGCGCTACGCACGGCGCTGGAACAGGACCCGCGCGACGCCGACGTGATGACGCTGATGGCCCGCGCGCATGAACGCGACGGCAGCACCGATCTCATGGTCGAGATGCTTGCGCTGGCGGTCGAGGCCTCGGGGCAGGGGGCGGCGGAATCGCTGCGCTATGCCGCCGTGCTCCAGATGCAGGACAAGAACCTGCCCGCCGAGGACGCGCTTCTGAGCGCGCTGCGACGCGATCCGCAGAACGTGACGCTGCTCGGCGCGCTCGGTGGGCTTTATCTGCAGATGAAGGACTGGGGCCGGGCCGGCGACGTGATCCGCACCCTCGAAGGCAGCGAGGGCGAAGAGGCCCAGCAGGCGGCACAGGTGCTACAGGCGCGCCTTCTTGCGGCAAGCGGTCAGGAGCAGGAGCTGACGCAGTACCTCCAGTCGTTGACCGACCAGCAGATCGGGCCCGCCGCCGAGATGGCGCTGGTCGAGGCGTCAGTGGCGCGCGGCGAGTTCGACGCGGCCCTGGCCCGGATCATCGAGCTTGAGACCCGTTTCCCGGACCTGCCGCAGGTGCAGCTGCTCGAGGCGCTGGTGCTTCTGTCGGCCGATCGCGGCCCCGAGGCGACCGAAGTGCTCGAGGCGCTGAACGGGACGCATCCCGAGTTCGAGCAGGGCTGGCTTGCGCTTGTGAACCTGCACACCGCCACCGGCGACACTGCCGCCGCCGAGGCGACCCTTGCCGCGAGCCTTGAGGCGCTGCCGGGCAGCCGCACCCTGAAATGGGTGAAGGCGGGCATGCTCGAGCGCAACGGCGACATCGACGCGGCCATCGCCGTCTACGAAGAGCTTTACGCCGAGGACAGCAACTGGTCGGTGGTCGCGAACAACCTCGCGAGCCTTCTGGCCAATACCCGCGCAGATCCCGAAAGCCTGGAGCGCGCCTATGTAATCGCGCGCCGCCTGCGCGGCTCGACCGAGCCCGCCTTCCAGGACACTTATGGCTGGATCGCCTTCCGGCGCGGCAACTTCGACGAGGCGCTGCAACATCTCGAGCCTGCGGCAGCGGGCCTGCCGGGCGACCTGACGGTGCAGTATCACCTCGCGCGGGTCTATGGCGCGCTCGACCGGCGCGACGAGGCGATGGCGATCCTGACCGCGATCGACGGCACCGCTCCGCCGCCGCCGCCCAAGCTTCTGGCCGACGTGCGCGCCGAGATCGTGCGGATCGAGGCGCTGCCGCCCCCGGGCACCGAAGCGGCCCCGGTTCCGGCGGCCGACAACTGATCCGGGGCGCAGGGCGGCGGGAAGCCGCCCTGCCACCGCACATCCTGTCCCGAAAACAGCCCGAACGCGGCACAAACGCCTCACCCGGACGGTCACGGGAATGAGGCACCTTGCGCGAGCGTCCGGTTTTTTCGATGCTGCGTCCAGATTTGCGCCCTGTTCCTCTCCTCCACGCCTTCCTCACCACGGAACCAGACCCATGATGAAACAGCTCTCCGGCGCGCTCGCGTCCCTTGCGGTCGCCCTCGCCCTTGGGGCCGGGCCGGGCCAGGCCCAGGATGCGGGCTATGTGCTGCGTCCGGGCGACGTGCTCCAGGTCGAGGTGATCGAGGACCCGAGCCTCAACCGTTCCACGCTCGTGCTGCCCAACGGCTCGATCACCTTCCCGCAGGCGGGCACGCTGTCGGCGGGCGGGCGCACGCCCGATCAGGTGCGCGACGCGCTGACCGCAGCACTCGCCCCCAGCTTCGCGGCCCCGCCCACGGTCTTCGTCTCGGTGGCGAGTGTCGCGGTTGACGAGCCGGTCCTGCCCGGGGCAGCCGGGGTCGCACCGGTCCTGCCCACGATGGACGTCTATGTCCTCGGCGAAGTCGGTGCCCCCGGCCTCAAGCAGGTCTCGCCCGACACCAACATCCTGCAGTTCCTCGCCATCGCGGGCACTCTGTCGCGCTTTGCCGCCGACAACCGGATCGAGTTGCACCGCAAGGATGCGGCAAGCGGCCGGCTGACGGTTTACCGCTTCGATCTCGACAACGTGGGCGGCGGCGCGGGGTCGATCAGCGGCCTGACGCCCCTGACCGAGGGCGACGTGATCGTGGTGCCGCAGCGCAAGCTCTTCGAATAAGGGGCGGCGGATGACCGGGCCCGTTTTCTTGCCCGCCGCGCCGCGGATGGCCCCGTCGCCGCGCAAGCGAAGCACCCTGCGAAGCGGGGGCCTTGTCGCGGCGGGACTCGTCCTTGTCGCGGGTGGGCTCGTGGCCGGTGGGGTGGGCGCGCAGGAAGCCTCGGACCAGACGCCGAACCCCTCGCTCACCTTCACCTTCGGCTCGACATTCGAGGTGGACGACAACCGCGCGCTTGATCCGACTTCGCTCGGCACCACCACCTCGCTCGACAACCGCCTCGGGCTGGCCTACGCGACCGAGACGGCGACAAGCTCGTTCAACCTCGGGGGCAGCGCGGTGCTGCGCTTTGCCGACCTGCCGGGCGAGGGCGGCGGAACCGAGACGGATTTCGACGACCAGACCGTGTTCCTGCGCTATGCGCTCGAAGGCGCCAACAGCCGCCTCGCGCTCAGCGCCGATTACAACAGCAGCGCCGTCGCCTTCTTCGACCCCTTCCGCCTGATCGACGATCCCGAAACCGAGATCGACGAGGCAGACCTTGCCAGCGGAAACGAGGGCACGCGGATCACAAAAAGCGGCACGCTGTCTTTCGAGACCGGGATCTCGGGCCCGTTCGGGATGTCCTTCTCGGCCAGCCGTCAGGACCGGGATTT
>JANPJD010000107.1:0-17392 GCA_031425325.1 Rhodobacterales bacterium
GGGCTTAGTCGCCTAGCCCGCGCGACGGACGAGCCGAGCCGAGGCGCGGGTGCAGGCGTGCAGCGATGGTCGCGGCTGTTGCCATTCCTGCTCCTGCGGCCACGAAGACCCCGGCGACCGGGGCCACCAGCAGCACAAGCCACGCGACCCCCGGTGTCGCGATCCCCGAGACATCGCGGAAGCTGGAATAGACCGCCGCCATCTCGGTCCGCTCAGATGGCTTCACGGCCATGAGAAAGGGCAGGCCACCCGCCACGTCAAGCATGACGAGGCTTGCGGCCCCGATGAAGATCAGCCCGACCGACAGCCAGGGCCAGCCCGACATAAGTCCCGCGAGCGTGAAGAAGACGGCGCCCCAGGCAAAGGCCGCGATCACCGCCCGGCGCACTGTCAGGCGACGCACGAGCCGCAACAGAAGCGGCGTCGTGAACAGCAGCGCGTTCGTGCCCGACAGGGCAAAGCCGCCGACCTTGTCGCCAAGCCCCGCCTCGATGCAGTAGATCGGCAGATAGACCACATAGACCCACCAGCCGCAGGACCGGATGCAGGCGAAAAGCCAGCCCGCGATCAGCCTCGGCTGCCCGAAGAAGCGGCTCAGATAGGCAACCGGATTGACCGTAGGCCCCTTCGCCCGTGTGATCTGCTTTCCGTTCCCGAGTCTCAGCACCCAGAAGACCGCGAGGAGTGTCACGGAAAAGCCCCCCGCGACAAGGAAGGGCGCAGGCGGCCAGACGGTCCGCAGCCAGACGCCCAGCATCGGGCCGACCGCCCAGAAGATCGCCGCGTAGAGCATCTGGAGCGAGGCCGACCGCCCCAGATCCGCCCGCCCGATATAGTCGAGCACATAGGCGTTCAGGCAGACGAAGATCGTCACCGTCGCCAGCGCGTTCACCAGAATAGCCAGACCGATGGCAAGCGGTCCGCCGATCAGCGCCATCACCATGCCCAGCATGTAAAGCACGGTGCCAAGCGTGTAGACCCATCGGCGGGGGATGAAGCGCGTTACCCACGGCACCATCAGCCCCCAGACGAGCGAGGCCAGCCCGATCAGGAAGTAGACCCGGCTGACGATCGCGGCGTCGCCTACGGCCTCGTACATCACCAGCGGCATGACCGAAATGAGGATGCCACGCACACCCGCCTCAAGCCCGGCCAGAAGGGCGAAAGCCTCGACCCTTGGGGTTGGGGAATGGCTGAGGAAAAGGGGAATGTAGCGGGTGGCCATGGAAGCTCCGGTATCGCCCGTGCGGCCCCCGCCGGTCTGCGCCGCGCGCGACATTCGGACGCAGGTTCGCGCCTCAGCGCGGAAAGGGGGGCGTGCCGGTCAGTACCTGGACGAGCCGCGCCCTGGCCTCGGGCAAGCCCCGATCCGCCGTTGCTACCGCCGTCTCGCGTGCGAGGAAATGGCCCGTCAGCCTCAGGCCCTGACCCAGCCCCTCGGCATCGACGGGCGCGCCTGTCAGGCAGGCGGGCAAGGGCAGAAGCCGCCCCGCAAGATCACCCGCCGCCTCGGCCGTGACGGCCCGTCCGGTGCGGGGCGAGACAAAGGCCAGCCCTTCGGTCGCCCCCGTCATGGCACAGCGCGACAGGTCCAGACCGAAGCCGAGTTCCTCCAGCAGCAGGATCTCCCAGCGCAGGTAAGCCAGCCGCCAGTCGGTGCCGTCCATCGCGTCGAGAAGGGCGATGGTCGCGGGATAAAGCGCAGGATGCGGCTCGCGCTCGGGCAGAAGCTGACAGAGAAGCGCGCAGACCGCGTTCAGGCCGGCCAGTGCGGCCCGGTCCGACATTAGCGCCGTCCGCATCCGCAACGGCTCGGCGGTGAAGGCCCCGATATGCTCGTCCAGCCGGGCGCGCCAGGTCACGTCGAGTTGCGTGCCCGGCTGAAGGATCGGTGCGGCCTTGCGCGACGCCCCGCCCCGCACGACGCCCGAATGGCGGCCATGGGCCGAGGTCAGGATATCGACGATTGCGGCGCTTTCGCCGTGACGGCGCGACGCCAGCAGCACGCCCTCGTCCCGCCAGTCCATCAGCGAAGGCCATCTTCGTCCAGCAGGGTCCGCCCTGCGCGATCCTCGACCTCGATCACCCAAAGGTCGCGGTCCCGCGCGCGCTGGCGGGCAATCACGGCATCGACCGCAGCCTCGTCGCCCTCGGCCAGAACAACCCAGACCCGCTCGTCAAGGTCGATGTCGAAGCTGCGCTGGAACGCACGGGCCTGCCCGTCAAGCGTGGCGATCTTGACCAGCACAGCCCCCGCGACGGCATCGCCCTTGGCGGTGATGAAGGCCGGAATGTCCGCAAGCCTCAGCCGCGTCAGATAGGCGCGCACCCAGAAGTCGGCGGTCAGTCGCGGCAGCACGGCGCACTGCCCCGGGTCGCGCGCTCAGTCGCCATCCCTGAAATCCAGACCCATCTCGTCGAACCGCTCTTTCTCGTCCATCCAGCCGGGCCGCACCTTGACCTGAAGGAACAGATGCACCGGACGTTCGAGGAATGTCATCAGGTCTGCCCGTGCGGCCTGCCCGACGGCCTTGATCGTCTCGCCCTTGTTGCCGAGCACGATGCCTTTGTGACCGTCGCGCATGACGTAGATCAACTGGTCGATCTTGGTCGAGCCGTCGGGCTTGTCCTCCCAGTTTTCGGTCTCGACGGTCAACTGGTAGGGCAGTTCCTCGTGCAGCCGCAGCGTCAGCTTCTCGCGCGTGATCTCGGCGGCGATCATGCGCTGCGGCAGGTCGGCGATCTGATCCTCGGGGTAGAACCACGGACCTGTCGGTACCTCTTGCGCCAGCCATTCGCGCAGGTCCTTTACCCCATAGCCCTTCTCGGCCGAGATCATAAAGGTCCGCACGAAAGGAAAGGCCTCGTTCAGCTTTTCCGTCAGCGCGAGCAACACTTCGGCCCGCACCCGATCAATCTTGTTGATCGCAAGGGCAACCGGCTGGCCCTGCGGGATACGATCGCGCATCGCGTCGATGATGCGCGCTACGCCCTCGGTCAGGCCGCGATGCGCCTCGATCAGCAGCACCACAATGTCGGCATCCGCAGCGCCCCCCCAGGCGGCGGCCACCATCGCGCGGTCCAGCCTGCGGCGTGGCGCGAAAAGGCCGGGGGTGTCGACGAATACGATCTGGCTTTGCCCTTCCATCGCGATACCCCGGATCCGGGCGCGCGTGGTCTGCACCTTGTGCGTCACGATCGAGACCTTGGCCCCCACCATGCGGTTCAGCAGGGTCGACTTGCCGGCATTCGGCTCGCCGATCAGGGCGACGAAGCCGGCGCGTGTCGGGGCCTCTGCTGCACTTGCTGTCTCGTCGTTGTCGTTCATTCGCCTGCCTCCATCCGCGACAGAAGCGCGCGGGCCGCCGCCTGTTCCGCCTGTCGCTTTGTGCGTGCCGCCGCGCGCTCGGTCTCGCCGTTCTCGAGCCGGACGACGACCGTGAACTCCGGCTGGTGATCCGGCCCGGTGCGGCCTTCCTCGTCATAGGCAGGCGGCGGCAGACCGCGCGCCTGCGCCCACTCCTGCAAGGCAGTCTTGGCATCGCGGCTGTCCGCATCGACCGCCGCGATCCGCCCGCCCCAGAGCCGCAGCACAAGGTCGCGCGCCGCGCCGAAGCCGCCGTCCAGATAGACCGCCGCGATCACCGCTTCCATCGCATCGCCGAGGAGCGCGTCCTTGCGCCGTCCACCCGACATCATCTCTGACCGGCCGAGCTTCAGGACCTCTCCCAGGCCGACCTCGCGCGCAAGATCGGCGCAGGTTTCCTTGCGGACGAGCGCGTTGAAGCGCGGCGCAAGCTGTCCTTCGGAGGCCGCCTCGTCGGCGGTCAACAGCGCCTCGGCCATGACGAGGCCCAGCACCCGATCGCCCAAAAACTCAAGCCGCTGGTTGTCGGGCCGTGTCGGCGACGAGATCGATGCGTGGGTCACGGCCCGCAGCAAGAGCTCGGGCGTGTGGAACGCATGGCCGATGCGCGCCTCGAAGGCCCGCAGGTCCGCCGACAGCTTCACTCGACCGCCTTGAAGAAACGGTCCGACCGCCACGTCCAGAAGAACAGCATCGACCGGCCCGCCGATGAGAACATGATCCGGTCCGCGCGACCGATCAGGTTCTCGGCCGGAACGAAGCCCACGCCACCGACGGCCTGACCGAAGCGGCTGTCCTGGCTGTTGTCTCGGTTGTCGCCCATGAAGAAGTAATGCCCCTCGGGCACGGTGAACACATCGGTGTTGTCCGCAAAGCCGTTCGTGTCGATGTTAAGCACGCTGTGCGACCGCCCCTCGGGCAAGGTCTCGGTGAAGCGGCTCGCAAGGCAGGGGCCGCCCTGGCCGACAGGGCCGTTCTCGCAGCGCGGCAGTTGGCGCATCGGGCCTTGCGGCTCGAACACCTCCTCGAACACGCCGTCGGGGGTCTGCGGGACCTCGGTGCCGTTGAGATACAGCACCCCCCCGCGCATCTGCACCGTATCGCCCGGCAGGCCGATCAGCCGCTTGATGAAGTCCGATCCGTTGACCGGATGGCGGAACACCACCACGTCGCCCCGCTCGGGCGCGCCGGCAAGCAGGCGACCCGAGATCGGGCACAGGCCGAACGGGCAGGAATAGCGCGAATAGCCATAGGCCATCTTGTTGACGAACAGGAAGTCGCCGACCAGCAGCGTGTCCTTCATGCTGCCCGACGGGATCCAAAAGGGCTGGAAGAACAGCGTGCGAAAGACGCCCGCGATCAGCAGCGCATAGACGATGGTCTTGATCGTCTCGACGATACCGCCGTCGCTTTTCGCCTTGGTCGCCATGCTTTGCTGCCTTTTTGGGGATCGGGCGCTACATGCGCGCGGGGGTGGCGGGAGTCAAGCGATCGGGCTTCGCCGCCAGGGGCCGCGCCTCGATCACGACAAAGGCCTGTGCCCAGGGGTGATCGTCGGTCAGGGTCACATGCACCTGCGCCTCGTGGCCAGGGGGGGTCATCGCGGCCAGCCGCTCGGCCGCCCAGCCCGTTAGGTGCATCACGGGCTGACCGGAACGCAGGTTCGTGACCGCCATGTCCTTCCACGAGAGGCCCATCCGCAGGCCGGTGCCGAGCGCCTTGGAGCACGCCTCCTTGGCAGCCCAACGCTTGGCGTAGGTGGCCGCCACCGCAAGGGGCCTTCCCTCGGCCTTGCGCTGCTCGCGCTCGGTGAAGACACGCTGCCGGAAGCGGTCGCCGAACCGCGCCAGCGTCGCCTCGATCCGCTCGATGTTGCACAGGTCGCTGCCGATGCCTAGGATCATGACCCGGCCCGATTGGAGGGACGGGATCGTCTCATGCAGCCGCCTGCCGTGCCTCGTCCATCCGCCGCCGCATCTCTTCGATGGCGGGGCCAAGGCCGATGAAGATCGACTCGGCGATCAGGAAATGGCCGATGTTCAACTCCATAACCTCGGGCATCGCCGCGACCGGCCCGACCGTCTCGAAGGTCAGCCCGTGGCCCGCATGAACCTCGAGGCCAAGCGAGGCCGCAAGTTCCGCACCTCGCCGCAGACCTTCGAGTTCTGCGTCACGCTCGGCAAAGCGGCCCTCATGGTGCAGGTCGCAGTAAAGTCCCGTGTGTAGTTCGACGACGGCCGCGCCGATCCGGGCCGACGCCTCGATCTGACGCGGATCGTGGCCTATGAACATCGACACTCGGCACCCCGCCTCGCGCAGGGGTGCGATGAGATCCGCCAGCCGGTTCTGATCCGAGGCAACGTCAAGGCCGCCTTCGGTCGTCCGCTCCTCGCGCTTTTCGGGAACGAGGCAGACCGCGTGCGGCCGATGCCGTAGGGCGATGGCCTGCATCTCGGATGTCGCGGCACACTCGAAGTTCAGCGGCACCCGGAGGGCCGCCGACAGCGCCTCGATGTCGGCGTCGCCGATGTGGCGGCGATCCTCGCGCAGATGCGCGGTGATGCCGTCGGCACCCGCGGCTTCGGCCAGGAGCGCCGCCCGCAGCGGATCGGGATAGGCTGAGCCGCGGGCGTTCCGTACTGTCGCCACATGGTCGATGTTCACGCCGAGCCGAAGCCCGTCCGCCAAGGAAGTCATGCCTGTTGCCTCTGTTTGCCGTTAACCCGCAATCTAGGGCTCCGTTCCGGTGTCGTCATCCCCAGACCCGCGTGCATCCGCCGGCTGCGTGCGCCGCGCAAGTCGTTCGCGCAGCTTTCCTGCCCGCAGCGCCTGATAGGCGCGCAAGACGGGGATCGTCAGCCAGTAAAAGGCAAGGCTGACGATGCTTCCGATCAGGACACCGCCGACCATGTAGGGCCAGAATATGACTTCGAAGAAGACCTGAAGGTCGTGCCAATCGGTCACCTCGGGACTGAAGACGGCGCGCAGGTTCTCCCAGATCTCGCTTCCAGCGTTTCCGAAGGCGGCGATTATCGACATCACGTCGAGCGGGGCCTGCACATCCAGCAAGTAATGCCCGAGCTTGACCGAGGAATAGGCGATCACCGGTGTGGTGAAGGGATTGCCGATGAACGTGGCCAGCAAGGCAGCAAGGATGTTTCCCCGCATCAGCCAGGCCATTGCGGCGGCGCAAAGGAAGTGGAGGCCGAACAGCGGGGTGAACGATACGAAAACGCCCGCATAGACGCCGCGAGCGATGCGGTGCGGCTCGTCGGGTAGCCGGCGCAGCCGGTGCGTCAGGTAGTAGGCGGCACGGCGAAAGCCGCCCTTGGGATAGACAGACTCTCGCGCCCACTCGCCGAGTGTCCGGCGGTTGCGTCGCCTGAAGACCATCCCGCCGTCCGCCCGTCAGGGCTTGCGGCTCAGGTCGCGGTGCCGCGCGATCTGGGCCACGTCCGTTTCGGCTTCGAGCGCGGTCATCACCATGTGCAGATGCTCCACATCGCGCAGGTCGACGTCGATCACCAGCCGATAGAAGTCCGGCTTGCGGTCGGTAAAGCGCAGGTCCGAGATATTGGCCTTCTGTTCGCCGATCAAGGTGCAGATCCGGCCCAGCACGCCCGCATCGTTCGAGATCGTAAGCTCGAGGCTGATCGTGTGGACGGCGGCATGTCGCCCCGCGTGCCAGTGCAGGTCGACCCAGCGCGCGGGTTGCTCTTCGAATTCTTCCAGCGCAGGGCAGTCGATGGCATGGATGACCACGCCCGCGCCGCGATAGGTGATGCCGACGATCCGTTCGCCCGGAACCGGCTGGCAGCAGTTGGCGCGCCGAAAGCTCTGATCGGCGGCAAGGCCCGCGACGGGGCGCTGGGCGTCGACCTCGTCCGCCTTGGCAAGCACCAACTCCGGGTAAAGCGTCTCGACCACCCGCCGCGCCGTCAGCTCGGCGCTGCCGAGGCGGGCCAGAAGGTCGTTCTCGTCCGCAAGGCCCAGCGTCCGGGCGGCAGTCCGCAGCGCCTTGTCGGTCGCCTTCTTGCCGACGTTCTCGAAGGCGGCGCGGGCAAGCTCCTGCCCGAGCTTGACGAAGCGGCCCCGGTCCTCTTCGCGCAGCGACTTGCGGATCGCGGCCTTGGCGCGGCCGGTCGTCACGATGTCGATCCAGCTTGCCTGCGGCATCTGGCCCTGGGCTGTGATGATCTCGACAGACTGGCCGTTCTTCAGCCGTGTCCATAGTGGCACGCGGATGCCGTCGACCTTGGCCGACACGCAAGAATTCCCGATCCGGGTATGGATGGCGTAAGCGTAGTCCAATGGCGTGGCCCCGCGCGGCAACTGCACGACATCACCTTTCGGCGTGAAGCAGAACACCTGGTCGGAATACATCTCGAGTTTGACGTTTTCGAGAAACTCGTCGTGGTCGTCTTCGTCCAGCCGTTCGGTCATGGCGGCGATCCACTTGGCGGGATCGACCGCGAAGGGGTTCCGCGCGCGCACGCCGTCGCGATAGGACCAGTGCGCCGCAACGCCCGCCTCGGCGACCTCGTGCATCTGGCGGGTTCGGATCTGCACTTCGACCCGCTTGCCGTCCCGCCCCGAAACGGTCGTGTGGATGCTTCGGTAGCCGTTGGTCTTGGGCTGGCTGATGTAGTCCTTGAACCGCCCCGGCACCGCGCGCCAGCGCTGATGGATCACGCCGAGAATGCGGTAGCAGTCGGCTTCGGACGCGCAGATCACGCGAAAGCCGTAAATGTCCGACAGCCGTGAGAAGGCAAGGTCCTTCTCCTGCATCTTGCGCCAGATCGAATAGGGCTTCTTCGCGCGGCCATAAACGTCGGCCTCGATCTTTGCTTTTTCCAACTCGTTGCGGATGTCGGCGGTGATGCGATGCACCACATCCCCGGTCTCACGCTGAAGCGTGATGAAGCGCCGGATGATCGAGTTGCGGGCATCGGGGTTCAGCACCCGGAAGGCGAGGTCCTCGAGCTCCTCGCGCATCCACTGCATGCCCATGCGGCCGGCAAGCGGGGCGAAAATCTCCATCGTCTCGCGGGCCTTCTGGGCCTGCTTTTCGGGGCGCATCGACTTGATCGTACGCATGTTGTGCAGCCGGTCGCCCAGCTTGACCAGGATCACCCGCAGATCCTTGGACATCGCCATGAACAGCTTGCGGAAGTTCTCGGCCTGCTTCGACTGGGTGGACGAGAGCTGAAGGTTGGTCAGCTTGGTGACACCGTCGACCAGTTCCGCGATCTCTTCGCCGAACAGGCGCGCAACCTCGGTATAGGTCGATTTCGTGTCTTCGATCGTGTCGTGCAGCAGGGCCGTCACGATGGTCGCGTCGTCAAGGCGCTGTTCGGTCAGGATCGCCGCCACGGCGACCGGATGCGTGAAGTAGGGCTCGCCCGATTGGCGAACCTGACCTTCGTGCATCGCCCGCCCATAGGCATAGGCGCGGCGGATCAGGTCGTCATTCGTCCGCGGATTGTAGTTGCGGACGAGGGCGATCAGGTCTTCGACGTCGATCATCCTCGTCCCATTCCGTCCCGGACCCGATCCGGGATCAGTTCTGTCCCTGCGCTTCCATCAGGGCGCGAAGCAGCTTTTCTTCTGACATGTCGTCGGACATAGGCCGGTCGACGTCGCTGCCCATCAGCAGCGCCATCTGATCTTCCTCGGGCTCGTCGACCTCGATCTGGGTCTGATGGCTCTCGATCATCCGCTCGCGCAGCGCCTCGGCGCTCTGCGTCTCCTCGGCGATCTCGCGCAGCGAAACGACCGGATTCTTGTCGTTGTCGCGATCGACGGTGATCGGCGAACCGGCCTGGATCTCGCGGGCGCGATGGGCGGCGAGCATCACCAGTTCGAAGCGGTTCGGGACCTTGTCAACGCAGTCTTCGACCGTAACGCGGGCCATGGGATACTCCAGTTCGGATCGGGGGCATGAAGGCGACTGTCTAAGCCTTGCCAACACCCTTGACAAGCCCGGAATCCGCCGCGTGGGTCACAACGGAACGACTTCGGCCCTGTCCTGCGGCGGCAACCTGTCCAGCATCTCCGTCACGCTCAGGTCAAGCAGCGGTTGCCGCCAATCGGGGGCGATATCCGCAAGCGGCACAAGGACAAAGGCCCGATCCTGCAGCCTTGGATGCGGCAGCACGAGTCGGTCCGGCGACGACAGCGCCTGCAAGGCCGGATCAAGGTCGTGCCATGCCCAGAAGGTTGGCGCATCCGGCAGCACGGCATCCCCGATCGCCAGAAGGTCAAGATCGAGGGTCCGCATCCCCCAGCGCCGTGCGCGTTCCCGCCCCATCTCGTGCTCGACCGACAGCAGGGTGGCAAGAAGGTCGTCTGCAGTCATGGAAGCGGGAACAAGAAGCTCGGCTGCCGCGTTCACATAGTCAGGACCGGCACCCTGCGGAAAACACGGGGTCGAAAAAAGACGACTTTGCCGACGCGTCGGCAGGCCCAGCCTACCCAGCGCTTCGAGCGCAAGCCTAAGTGTCTCCGCAGGCTGACTGCCTCGGTACGGCAGATTTGCGCCAAGTGCGATGAACGCCGAAGTTGCCGTAGGGTCAGCCAAAGCTAGTCTTTCGTATAGGGCGTCTTGTGGTGGGCGGCCCCTTGACAGATAGCTGCAAGGCTGTCGACGCGCTATTGATTAGAGCCGGTTCGGCCAGGATAGGGCGACCAGCACCGGGGATTTGAGGGGACTGCATTATGTTTTACAAAGATGATCGGCTGGCGCTGTTCATCGACGGTTCGAACCTTTACGCGGCTGCAAGGGCGCTCGGCTTCGACATCGACTATAAACTGCTTCGCCAGGAATTCATGCGCCGCGGCAAGTTGCTGCGGGCATTCTACTACACCGCGTTGATCGAGAACGAAGAATATTCCCCGATCCGACCGTTGGTCGATTGGCTGCATTACAACGGCTTCTCGATGGTGACGAAGCCCGCCAAGGAATACACAGACAGTCAGGGACGCCGGAAGGTGAAGGGCAACATGGACATCGAGCTAACGGTCGATGCCATGGAACTTGCACCCCGCGTCGATCACATCGTCCTATTTTCGGGCGATGGCGATTTCCGTCCGCTGGTCGAAAGCCTTCAGCGTCAGGGCGTCCGCGTCTCGGTCGTGTCGACGATCCGCAGCCAGCCGCCGATGATCGCCGACGAACTTCGCCGTCAGGCGGACAACTTCATCGAGCTCGACGAACTCCGCGAAGTGATCGGTCGCCCGCCGCGCGAACCGCGCCCCGCGCTGGAGCGGGACGAGACGACGGTCGACGCAAAATGACGCAGTTCAGTCGTCCGATGGACGACTGAAACTCGCGAACCGCAGGCATGGGGTGGACGGGCTTCGCGCTTCCCCTTACCTCTGACGGTGTCTCCACGACGAGTGACGCCATGCAGAAACCACCCCTGACCCTTCTTCTCGCGGCCCCCCGCGGCTTTTGCGCCGGGGTGGACCGGGCGATCAAGATTGTCGAACTGGCACTGCAAAAATGGGGCGCGCCGGTCTATGTGCGGCACGAGATTGTCCATAACCGGTTCGTGGTCGACGGCCTTCGCGACCTCGGCGCGGTGTTTGTCGAGGACCTGGATGACGTTCCAGGCGACCGGCCCGTGATCTTCTCGGCCCATGGTGTACCGAAAGCGGTCCCGGCCGAGGCCGCCCGGCGCGAAATGGTCTATGTCGATGCCACCTGCCCGCTGGTCAGCAAGGTGCATATCGAGGCAGAACGCCACCACGAGAACGGCCTTCAGATGGTGATGATCGGGCATGAGGGACACCCCGAGACGATCGGCACGATGGGGCAGTTGCCGCCCGGCGAGGTGCTGCTGGTGGAAACGGTCGAGGACGTGCCGAAACTGGTCGTCCGCGATCCCGCCCGGCTCGCCTACATCACCCAGACGACCCTCAGCGTCGATGACACGGCGGGCGTCGTGGCCGCGCTGCGTGCGCGGTTTCCGGCGATCGTCGGGCCGCACAAGGAAGACATCTGCTACGCCACCACGAACCGGCAGGCAGCGGTGAAGGAAATCGCACCGAAGATCGACGCGCTGATCGTGATCGGTGCGCCCAATTCGTCCAACTCGCGGCGTCTGGTCGAGGTCGGGCGCGCTGCGGGCTGCGGCTACGCACAGCTTGTTCAGCGTGCGTCCGAGATCGACTGGCGGGCGCTGGACGGCATCCGGACGGTGGGCGTGACCGCCGGCGCAAGCGCGCCGGAGGTGCTGGTCAACGAGGTGATCGAGGCGTTCCGCGCCCGCTTCGAGACGACCGTCGAACTGGTCGAGACAGCCCGCGAAACCGTGGAGTTCAAGGTGCCGCGCGTGCTACGCGAGCCTGCATGACGGGCTGGCACAGTTTCGAGGGAGCGGTCCAACCAACGACATGGGGCCGCGCGACCCATACCTTCCTGCGGGTGCCGCCCGGTGTCGCGAACGCCCTTTCCGCCACGGGTGCAAAGCGGGTCGAGGGCGAGATCAACGAGAATCCCGTCAATCTGGCCCTGTCGCGCGCGTCCGCGACCGAGGGCGCGTTCCTTTGGTCGGGGCGCAGCCTGCTAAACCGGATCGGCGTCGAACCGGAAGAGCCGCCCGAGGTCAGGCTGCGGCCCGAATCGGATGACCTCGTCGATATCCCCGACGACGTGCAGATCGCGCTGCGGGCTGCCCGTCTGACTGATCGATGGAATGCGCTGAGCGCCGGAAAACGGCGCGGGCTGCTTTACAAGGTTGCGACCGCCAAGACCCACGCGACGCGGGCCAAGCGGATCGCGATGCTGGTCGGGGACCTTTCATGACGCAAGGCATCCCTCGTTCTGCGCTGGTGCTCGGCCTAGTGGGGCTCTTGCCGTTCCTTTGGGGGGCAGCGACTCTGCTATCGCCCGGCCTCGGCGATTGGGGCAGCAGGGTCGTCGGCCCGCGCTTCGTCGGGCCCCATGTCTCGCTCATTTACGGCACGGTCATTCTCTCGTTCATGTCCGGGGTGCTCTGGGGTTTCGCCACGAAAGCCGAAGGTCAGGTGGCGGCAATCGGCTATGGCCTGTCAGTCCTGCCCGCCGTCTGGGCCTTCTTCTTCGTCGGGGGCGGCCCGGTCGCAGCCGCGGTCTGGCTTTCGGCGGGGTTCGTGCTGCTGCTTGGTCTCGACTGGCTGTTCTGGCGGAAGGGCCTGGCACCCGAGTGGTGGATGCGGCTACGGCTGCTGCTGACGGTCGGGGTGCTGGTCGCGCTCTTGCCGGTCTGGCTGTGAGGGTGGCGGGCACCGGGAGGGTTCACATCCCGCGGGCCCCCCGTGGGATGCTTGTGCAAAGATGAAAGACAGGGCGGCGTGACCGAACTTCTTGCCTATACGGACGGCGCCTGCTCGGGGAATCCCGGTCCCGGAGGTTGGGGTGTCCTGCTATTGGCGCGCGAGAACGGCGTCGTCGTGAAGGAACGCGAGCTCAGCGGCGGCGAAGCGCTGACCACGAACAACCGGATGGAGCTTCTGGCGGCGATCTCGGCGCTCGAGGCGCTGGCCAGGCCGTCGGCGATCACCATCGTCACCGACAGCGCCTATGTGAAGAACGGCATCACCGACTGGATGGCCGGGTGGAAGCGCAAGGGCTGGCGGACCGCTGCCGGACCGCCCGTCAAGAACGTCGACCTCTGGCAACGCCTTGATCTTGCGCGCGAGCGGCACCGGGTCGACTGGCGCTGGATCAAGGGCCATGCCGGTCACGCCGAGAATGAGCGTGCGGACGCACTTGCCCGCGCCGGGATGGCCCCGTTCAAGCCGGGGCGGGCGCTTTCGTGACCGCTGACGTCACAGGCCTTGCGCGGGACATCCTCGGGTCTGACGGGGTCGGCGACGTCCTCGATCATGCGTCGGTCGCGGTGTTCGCGCTGACCGGCGCGCTGGTGGCCAGCCGGTCGCAACTCGACATCGTCGGGTTCATCTTCATTGCATGTCTTACGGCGGTCGGGGGCGGCACGGTCCGTGACATGCTGCTGGACCGACAGGTCTTCTGGATCGCCGATCCCAGCATCCTGACGGTTGCCGTCGTCGCGGCGGTCGTCGTGTTCTTCACGGCGCACCGGCTTGAAAGCCGGTTCCGCGCGATCCTGTGGCTTGATGCCTTCGCGCTTGCGGTGGCGGTCCCCGCCGGGGTCGCGGCGGCAGCAGCAGGGGGCTTTTCCTGGCCCGTCATCCTGGTTGCGGGCGTGGTGACCGGTTGCATGGGCGGCCTCATGCGCGATGTCGTCTGCAACGAGGTGCCGCTCGTGCTGCGTCAGGGCGAGCTTTACGTGACCGCAGCCTTCGCCGGAGCTGTCGCAGCCGTACTGCTCGCGCCGGTGGTGGGCCTTGACCTTGCGCTGGCGGCCTGCGCTTTCGCTGTCTTCGTGCTGCGCGCCGGCAGCCTTGCGGCGGGCTGGCGCCTGCCGGTCTACAAGGCCCGTCCGCCACGGCCCGAGGCCCCCAAGCGATAAATCATTCACCTAATCGGCCGTTGCAGCTATGACGACAGGATGGGCCGCCGCCGTACAGTTCCCGATGCCGAGATCTTTGCCGCTGTCCGTCGCCTGCTGGCCGAGGGCGGGGACAAGGCCGTCGCCTTTTCGTCGGTCGCCCGGGCAACGGGTCTTGCCGCCCCCTCGCTTGTTCAGCGCTACGGCTCGCGCGACGGGATGGTGCGCCTGGCACTTCTGGCGGCCTGGGACGAACGGGCCATGCGCCTGCGCGAAGCGGCCGAGGCGGCACCCCTTACCCGCAAGGGGGCCGCACAGCTTCTCAAGCAGGTTGGCGAAGGCGATCCCTTTGATCCCGCCCTGCAGGCGATCGTCCTGCGGGACGCCGACCTGCGCGCCCGTGCCGATGACTGGCGCACCGAGGTCGAGACAGCGCTCGCCCTGCGGCTGGGGGGTGGCACCAAGGGCCGCGAGGCGGCGGCGTTGCTTTTCGCGGCCTGGCAGGGGCAAATGCACTGGGCCGCTGCAGGCGGACGCGGCCTGCGCCTGCGCGAGATGGTCCGCCGGATCGGCTGAGCCTTAGCGCTCGGCCAGGTCGCGCGCCCGGTCGCGCTTAAGCTTTTCCATCTTGCGCGTGATCATCTGGCGGCGAAGCGGCCGCAGGTAGTCGATGAAGAGCTTGCCGTCGAGATGGTCAATCTCGTGCTGCACGCAGGTCGCCCAGAGGCCGGCAAACTGCTCTTCCTGCGCGTTGCCGTCGAGGTCCGTCCAGGTGACGCGCACCTCGGCGGGGCGCTCGATCTCGGCATACTGGTCGGGAATGGACAGGCAGCCCTCGTCATAGGTCGACACGTCCTCGGAAGCCCATGTCACCACCGGGTTCACCATCACCAGCGGGCGCGGCGCAAGGGCCGGGTCCTTCACGCAGTCCATCACCAGCACGCGCTTCAGCACCCCCACCTGGGGGGCGGCAAGCCCGATCCCCGGCGCTTCGTACATGGTCTGAAGCATGTCCTCGGCCAGCTTGCGGATCTCGGGCGTGATCGCCGCGACAGGCTCGGACGGCTTTTTCAGGCGCGGATCGGGATGGATCAGGATGGAGCGGATCATCGCCACGATTTAGGCGAAGCCGACGGGCCACGCAACAGCCGCACAGGGTTGCGCGTGCGCGGCTTGGCGTTAGGCTTCGCGGAGCAGACAGGAAAGCACTTGCATGACCTTTGACCGCACGATCGACCGCCGCGGCACCCACTGCGTCAAGTGGGACATGATGGAGGCGCTCTACGGCGTGCCGTCCGACACCGGGCTTGCCATGTGGGTCGCAGACATGGAGTTTCCGCCCCCGCCCTGCGTGCAGGCGGCGGTCGAGGCGGTGGCCGCGCACGGGATCTACGGCTACTTCGGCGACGACCGCGCTTATCTTCAGGCGATCAGCTGGTGGATGCGGACACGGCACGGCTGGGAAGTCCCGCCTGAGGCGATCTTCACGACTCATGGCCTCGTCAACGCGGTCGGGCTTTGCATCGACACCTGGACCGCGCCCGGTGAGGGCGTCGTTCTGATGACACCGGTCTACCATGCCTTCGCCCGCGTCATAAAGGCGGCGGGACGACAGGTCGTCGAATGCCCGCTCTCCCTGCGCGACGGACGGCACGAGATGGATTTCGCCGCCTGGGACGCGCAGATGACGGGCAACGAGCGGATGCTGATCCTCTGCTCGCCGCACAATCCCGGCGGGCGCGTCTGGACGGCCGAGGAGTTGCGCGGCGTGGCCGACTTCTGCCTGCGCCACGACCTGCTGCTCGTGTCGGACGAGATCCACTGCGATCTCGTCTATCCGGGCTTCCGGCATATCGCGATGCCGAACGCTGCCCCCGACATCCTCGACCGGCTGGTGATGCTGACGGCCACGACCAAGACCTTCAACATCGCCGGCGCGCATATCGGCAACGTCATTTTGCTCGATCCTGGTCTGCGGGCGGCCTTCGCCCGCAAGATGGGCGCGCTGGGCATCTCGCCCAATTCCTTCGGGATGCACATGGTGACGGCAGCCTGCTCGGTCGAGGGGGCGGCCTGGGTTGATGACCTGATGCGCTATCTCGATGCCAACCGCGCGCTCTTCGACGAGGGCATCTCGGCCATTCCCGGGGTCCGGCCGATGCGGCTCGAGGCGACCTATCTTGCCTGGGTGGATTTCGCGGCGACGGGCATGGACATGGCCGAGGTTTTGCGGCGGGTCGAGGGCGAGGCACGGATCGCGACGAACCACGGACCGACCTTCGGAACGGGGGGTGAGACGTTCCTGCGCTTCAACATCGCCGCCCCGCGCGCGCAGGTGGCCGAGGCTGTCGCCCGGATGCAGGCGGCCTTCGCCGACCTGCAGTGATCAGCGGGCAGGCAGGAACGCGACCGGCAGATTCTCATCCCGCCAGAAGTCGAGCGCGGGGCGATCCTCGGCGAGGGTTGAGCGCTTGAAGTCATAGACGATCTCGCCGTTCTCGACCGTCGAGGCGACGATCAGGCACTGGCAGATGTGGCGCGACCCCTCGTAGACATCTACAAGCCCCCGCAGACGGGGCGTCTTGTCGGCGTCGAGCGCAAAGCCTGCGTCCCAGAACCGCAGGACGGGAAAGACCGCCTCGCCGATCTGGACCCGCAGGCGCGACTTCCGCGCCCTGTCGCGCTTGCGGGCAAGCTCGAGTCCTTCGCGCACTTCGGTCGGCAGAAACTCGATCATGCTGGCCTCCATCGGCCCGGGATTGGCGGTAACCCCGTTTCGATGATGCCTTGAATTGATTAAAAATCAACCAGCTTGAGACCAGCGCGGGCGGCTGAACAGTCTGTTGCGCCGATGGACGAAAACGCGGCGCCACGCACAGGCTTGCGACGGCCCACGTTTTCGGCTTGTTGGCCCGAAGCATGGGGGCATCGGAATGCAAGGGGCGGCAGACCACGGCGGCGGCATCGACGCGGCGCGCGTGCGCTTCGGCGGGGCGCGGGGCGACTGGCTCGATCTGTCCACCGGCATCAATCCCTTGCCCTATCCGCTGCCGCCAATTTCCCCCCAGGCGTGGCAGGCGCTGCCCGACGCAGACGCTACCCTGACGCTTGAACGGGCGGCCCGGCACTTCTGGCGCGTCCCCGACAGCGCCTCGGTCCTTGCGGCACCGGGGACATCGGCGCTTATCGCGCGACTGCCCGCCCTTGCGACACCGGGGCAGGTCCGCATTCCGGGACCGACCTACAACGAGCATGCCCGCGCCTTCACGGAGGCAGGCTGGACCGTGACCGACGCCGAGGCCGAGGCCTGTGTTCTGGTCCACCCGAACAACCCCGATGGCCGGTTCTGGCGGGAAAGCGATGTCGACGCGCCGTTTGCAATCATTGACGAGAGCTTTGCCGATCTGGTGCCGGACGCCTCGCTGATCCGCCTCGCCGCCCGACCGGGTGTCGTGGTGCTGAAGGGTCTCGGCAAGTTCTGGGGCCTTGGCGGCTTGCGGCTTGGCTTTGCGATCGGCGATCCAGGCCTTCTCGGGCAGTTAAGCCGACTGCTCGGCCCTTGGCCCGT
>JANPJD010000108.1:0-2229 GCA_031425325.1 Rhodobacterales bacterium
GCGTTCCGGGAAAAGCGCTACCCCGAACGCTTCAGCGGGCATCCGCCTCGCCTGCCGTCGGGTGGTGCGTAGCGCTTGTGCGGCGCAGAGCCCGCTGGAAGTTCGATCCGTCCATGGGGCGAGCCGACGCGTTCTCGAGGCGTCGCGTTAAATTTGAACCCGCTACGCCTCTGTGTGACGTTCGGCCCACAGACCGGGCGATATCCCCTCCTGGCGAACGAAAGCCAATGCGAACGCGCTGGCCGAGCCGTAGCCGACCCGATGCGCGATTTCGGCGTTGCTCAGGTCACCGCGCAATAGGAGGTGGCGCGCAACCGCCATCCGCCAAGCCCTCGCATATTCCATGGGCGCGCACCCGAGGGCGGACCTGAATCGTTCAAAGAAGGCCGAGCGTGACATGCCTGCCTCTCGGGCCAGCCCTTTCACGGTCAAGGCGCTTCCGTTGGCGTCATGGATCCGATGCAACGCGGCCCCGAGCCTGGGGTCCGACAGTCCGCGCAAGAGCCCCGGCAGACCCGCGTGACCGGGGCTGGAGCGCAACGCCTCGATCATCAACACTTCTAGCAGGCGCTTGAGGATCATGGCGCGGGCGGGCCGGTCGGCACGTGTCTCATCATGAATCACCGGCACGAGGGCCATCAGCCGGTAGTGCCCGGAGACATGGATCATCTGCGGAAGCAGGGAAAGCAGCAAGGTCTTGTCTGGCGCGTCGAACCGGCAGTGCCCGACAAGAGCCTGCATCTCGACCGGGCTGTCAGCCGGACCAAGGCGGAATATGCCCGGTCCGGTCTCGAACGGGAGGCGCGCCGCGCCCGGGGGCGGCGGGACTTCGCTCGTCATCGCAAAACTGTCCAGCGCCGGGACCATGACGAAGTCCCCTGCCTCCAGCAGGACCGGCGCGCGGCCCTTGACCACCAGACGCGCGCGCCCCTGGACAATGGCGGCATAGAACGGGCTCGCCATGTCGGTACGGTCGACCTGCCAGCGCCCTCCGGCCACGACCATCTTCGAAATGTCAGGACGGGGTTTGAGAAGCGCGACGACGCTGGATAACGGATCTGGAGCAAGGTCGGACATGCGTTTGGACTTATGATGCAGAAACGTGGACTTCAGAATATAGATGGTCCGACCCCTCGGGTCTATCTCCTGGTCACACAGACAAGGAGAGACCCCATGCCCCGTATACTCATCACCGGCTGCTCCTCGGGCTTCGGACAGGCCATCGCCGCACGCTTCCTCGACGAAGGCTGGGAGGTCGTCGCAACGATGCGCACTCCAACATCAGAGGGGCTGCCCGCCTCTGAACGCCTCCGCATCCTTCCGCTCGACGTGACACAGCCCTTGTCCATCGAAGCGGCCCTGGCCGAAGCCGGGCCGATCGATGCGCTGGTCAACAATGCCGGCGTCGGGATGCTGAACGTCCTGGAAGGCGCGGCGATCGACAAGGCGCGCGAGCTTTTCGAGATCAACGTGCTCGGCACGATGGCGACGACGCAGGCCGTGATGCGGGCGATGCGCCAGCGTCGAGCTGGTGTAATCGTCAACATCAGCTCCAGCGTCACGCTGCGCCCGTTGCCGGCACTGTCGATCTACTCGGCCAGCAAGGCGGCGGTGAATGCCTTCACCCAGAGCTTCGCGCTTGAAGCCGCCGAGTTCGGCGTGCGGGCGCGGCTCGTCCTGCCCGGCAGCGCGCCGGAAACGTCTTTCGGCAAGAACGCCGTCGCGCGAATGGGCATGGAGATCCCCGATGCCTACAGCCCCTTCGTCCAGGCCTACGTCCAGTCCCGGCGCAGCGCGACCGAGAAGACCTCAGCCCTCGACGTGGCGAACGCGGTCTGGCGCGCCGTCACCGATGTCGACGCCCCGATGCTGCTGCCCGCAGGGGCCGATGCCGAGGCCCTGTTCCGGAACGAAGATCGCTTCGCGGCATGAGGCGCTCTTCTCCGAATGGTAGCGGCCCCCGCCGCGACCTTCCGTGACCCCTCCTGGAGACCAGAAGAATGAACCGCTTGATTGACCTCGCCCGGCATCTGCCGACGCCCGAGGCCGGAATGACCGTTGCCTATACGCCGATCCGGTTGACCCTGCCGAACCGTCCCGCACTGGAACTGCGGCTGACCGTGCCGGCCGCGGGGCGTGACCTTCCAATCGTGCTGTTCTCGCACGGTTTCGGGCCGTCGCACTACATTCCCTCCAAGGACGGCTACGCCCCTCTTGTCCAGTTCTGGG
>JANPJD010000109.1:0-4180 GCA_031425325.1 Rhodobacterales bacterium
CCTCCGCCACTTGCCCCCGCGAAAGCGTTCTCCCGATCCGGCTGCGGCCGAATTTTTCCGTTGTTTTAGGGGGTTATGCGGGTGGGGCTGTTAACCGGCACACTCCCCAGAAGGCCAGAAAGCGTTCTCTCCGCGCCGATATTCTCCAGACCTGTTGCCTTCGCTGTTTTGGTGAATTTTCCGCAACTCCCTGAATCGATGAGGTTAAAGGCCGGTTTGGCGGTGAGTTCGACCGCAGTCCCGCCTGCGGCTGTTGTGACTGGGATCGGAATGTGTCAGGCCATTATGCGCTCCAGGCGCTGCTTGCGGTGCTGCCAATCGGGGAGCACACGATCCAAGAGTTCGTAGAAGGCGGCCCCATGGTTTGGCTCGGCGATGTGGCACAGCTCGTGGGTAATGACGTAGTCAATGGCATCGACTGGTGCCTCGATCAGGCGACGATTGAGGAGCAACCGCCCAGCCGGAGACATAGAACCCCAGCGCTGCTTGATCTGCCTAACAATCAAGCCTCGCGGCCGGAATGCCTCGGGGTCTGGAAATCTCCCTAGATTGTGCTCGGTTCGTTCGGCGAACTTCACATGGGCCCGTTCCCGATACCAGGCATCCACAAGCTCGCGAGTGACTTCAGAGCTGTTAGGGCGATGCGTTTGCACAACGATGAAGCCGCGGGTTAGCTTAACCCCTGCTTGTACATGCGGAACAACCTTCAGCCGATAATGCCGTCCGAGGTAGAGGTGCGTCTCTCCAGAGATGAACAGGCGTTCGGGGGTTCTGGGCAGAAACTGTGAGAAGTAACGCTGTTGACGCATGATCCAGGCTGCGCGTCGTCGCAAACGTATCTCGATGGCGTCTATGCTTGCATCAAGAGGTGCAGCGACCGAGACCGATGCGTCCGGCTCAACGGCTATCTCGAGCGTCTTTCGTTCTCTTCTTGTTATGACATAGTCAATGGCTTGGCTGCCAACCATTAAGCGGCGCAGCTCTACGCTCATGCCGCAAACCTTGCTCTTGCAAGATCCATGATCCGTTGTTCCAGATCATCCAGTTGGTCCATTGGCAATTCTATCTGCATCGTGTCCCGGAGGACGTCGAAAAAATAGTCATCGATTGCGTTGCGCAAGTTGTTCTGGGCTACCTCGTTCGACCAAATGCCTACGATCAGGTGGGACCGTATGATCTTGGTCACATCCAGAGCGATGGAAGCGCCTTCATCGGGCGCGAGGGCAGCACCCTCCTGACGCGCCAAACGACCTTCTAGCAACCCGAAAAGAGCCTGTGCATCGTCATCGCCCCTGATCGAGTGAGGGACGTCCCTGCCGCGATCCTTGCGTGCGACCTTGCTGGCCAAGTCGGAAACACTGTTGAGGTATTCGCGCTCGGACAGTCGCCGCTCCCGGTAAGCACGAATGGTCTCCTGAAGCATTTCGGAAAACTGCCGATAGAAGGCTGGATCCTCTTCCATCTTCTCGGTGATTGCTCGACGGGTTGCGCTGGCGATCCGATCTGCTTTCGATGCTTCGGAAACACCGGCCTCTTCGACGACTGCCCTCAGCGCGGCCGGATCGTTGATGTTGACCACCTCGATGATCGTCTCGGCAGGCATGGCGACGACATGGTCGTCCAGTAGCTTCTGGATCTTTGGTTCAAACTCGCGGACGTCCACGGTCTCTTGGTAGCGCAACTGCACCGAACGCTTGAGCTCAGAAAACTGCTTCCAGTCACGCTTGAGTTGATCAATCTTGCGTTCATCGAAGACGTCAAGAAGCTTGTCAGATGAAAGTGAAATGTGCAGGCAGCGACTGAAAGCGCGGAATCGCCCATAGAAGTCCTGCCGAACCGCTTCGTCGCCGAGAAATTGCTCAAGCGCTTCCATGTCCTTCTTGTTCCGCACAGGCTTGAACAGGTCCCAAAGCTGGTCATGCAATTGGGATAGCTTACGGATCTCCTCGCGCACGTCATTGACCGCACCGGCCACATCTGCGGCATCGTAGCCGTCGAAAGCGCTGTAGGTGGAAAGCGCCTGGTCCAGTTCGCCTAGCAGGCCTTCATAGTCGACAATGAAACCGAACTGCTTTTCGACACTGTCCTCTTCATATAGCCGATTCACCCGAGCGATTGCCTGAAGAAGATTGTGCTCCTTAAGTGCCTTGCAGACATAGAGCACCGTGTTTCGTGGCGCATCAAAGCCGGTTAGCAGCTTAGACACAACGATAAGGATCTCGGGATCGCCTGAGCCTTTGAAGGCATCGATGATCTGACGGTTGTACTCCTCCTCGGTCTTGTACTGGGCCATCGTCCTGGACCAGAAGGCGCGAACGAGATCCTTGGACTCCTGATCGAATTCCTCGTTCCCCTCGTTGTCATCCGGTGCAGAGATTACGATTGCGCTAGAAACGTGACCGATTTCGTCGAGCACCTCCTTGAAACGGACAGCCGAGGCTTTGGATGGTGCAACAAGTTGCGCCTTGAATCCGGTGCCCTGCCAGTGTTGGCGATAGTGTTCCGAGATGTCGAAGGCCTTCGCTCGGATCGCTTGGGCAGTCTTCGATAGCGCGTCCATCCGAGAGAACTTGCGCTTGAGGTCTGCTTTCTGGGCATCCGTGAGACCCTCGCTTATCTTCTCGAACCAGCGATCGATCACGTTGCCAGCAATTTGCTGCTCGACCAGTCTGCCCTCATAAAGCAGCGGCACCACCGCTTCATCAGCCACCGCTTCATCGATGGCATAACGGTGGATGAGCCTGCCAAATGTGGAAAGCGTGTTCTTGTCCTTCTTCAGGAGCGGTGTGCCGGTAAAACCGAGGTAGCAGGCATTGGGCAACAGCCGTCTCATCTTTCCGGCGAACTGGCTGTGGCCGCCGTACCTTCCCGTCTGGGTGCGATGGCTTTCATCGACAAGCACGAAGATACTCGGGTCCGGGTCAGCCTCTTTCGCGTTGCGAAGGGCGGTATCGAACTTGTTGATGATCGTGGTGACAAGGGGGGCTTTGTTGTGGATCAACTCGAGCAGGTGCGATCCGCCGGTCGCTCGCACGGGTTCCAAGTCGCAGGATCTGAATGTGTCCTTGATCTGCTTGTCGAGATCATCGCGATCAGTAACGATCAGTATGCGCGGGTTGGGGATGGACTTTTCGAGTGCCAAAGCCCTGCCGAGCATGACCATGGTAAGCGATTTCCCCGACCCCTGAGTGTGCCAGATTACGCCGCCTTTTCTCGCACCCTTGGCGTCAAACTGCTTCACGGTCTCCACAGCGCGGCGGATACCGAAGAATTGTTGATGACGGGCTACTTTGCGCACGCCGCCGTCGAAAACGGTGAAGCGACGGATGATGTCGAGAAGACGTTCGGGACGGCACAGAGCGAAGATGCTTCGGTCCTGCTCAGTTACTGACCGGTCGCTCTCCGCGGCCATTGAAGCAAAGTAGGCCCGGGCGGGTGCAAAGTCGCCGGAAAAAACCGCGTCAAGCTCCGGACCTGTCAGTGGGCGGTTCGCTGAGGCGGAGATCGCTTCGTCCGTGTCCTCTTCATCGCGCCAGGTGGACCAAAATTTCCGTGGCGTTCCGACCGTGGCATAGCGTGCCTCGACGCGATTCATCGTCATAAGCAACTGGGCGAAATGGAACAGCTGGGGGATGTTGTCTTCACTCTGATAGCCGATCAGCTGGCTGTCTGCTTTCTTCAGGGTCTCAGTGGGGCGCTTGTTTTCGATGACCAGGACCGGGATGCCGTTCACGAAGGCAACGATGTCGCAGCGTCGCGTCTGGCTCGATCCGGTTCGCTCGACAGAGAACTCCGCCGTCACGTGGAAAGCGTTGTTGCTTGGGTTTTCCCAGTCGATGAACCGAAAGGAATAGCTCTTTGAGTCTCCGTCGATCGACTTTGTGATTGTTGTGCCGAGCACCAGAGAGTCGAAGATATCCTGGTTGGTGCCGCGCAGTCCCTTCAGGCGATCCGGAGTGGGCTTCAGCCGCCGCATAGCTTCATGTGCGTCTTCAAGGTCGAATGCATATTCACGGCCCCGATGGCTGAACCGGTTGATACGCATCAGTGTCTCGGCAAGAACATCGTCGAGCACGACGTTGCGCGGCCGCCCGCCGCGCAGGCTTAGGGCATCCGCTTGCGACAAGGGTTTGAACCCAAGGGCGACCAGCATCTGCAAAGCCGGTATCTGGGACTGGAC
>JANPJD010000110.1:0-13832 GCA_031425325.1 Rhodobacterales bacterium
CGACGACCTCGGCGTGCTCGGACCGCAGTTCCGGGGAAGCCTGACAGGTAATGCAGGCTTCACAGGCACCCCAGAGGCCGGTGCGGTCACGCTTGAGGCGACGGCGCGTAATCTTGCGGTGGGCCAGGCCGCGGCTGACCGTCTGCTCGGGGGCACGAGCACCCTTTCGGTTGCGGCCGGCCTTGAGGGCGGAGCGGTGCAGCTTCGGACGCTGCGGCTGACCAACCCGCAACTGACCGTCTCGGCCACCGGCAGCGCGCAACGCAACCAGCGCGACATCGCCCTCGACGCGCGACTGGCGAACCTCGCCGTGATCCTTCCCGACTTTCCGGGGCCACTGACAGTCACCGGCACCGCATCCGACCTGGGCCAGACCTACCGCATCGACCTGAGCGCCAAGGGGCCGGGCCAGATCGACGCGCGCGTTGCGGGCACGGTTGCGCGGAACGGGGCGTCCGCCGACCTGTCGATGACGGGCACGGCGCAGGCCGCACTGGTCAATCCGTTCATCGAGCCGCGGTCCGTCTCGGGTCCGGTCCGCTTCGATCTGCGCCTGGCCGGCCCGCCGCGGTTGAGTTCGGTTTCGGGCAGCGTCGCCATGACCGACGGACAGGTGGCCGCCCCGGTGCTGCGTCTGTCGCTTGACGGGGTTTCGGCCCGCGCCGAACTTGGCGGCGGCCGCGCGACGATCTCGGCCGAGGCGCGCAACTCGGCCGGGGGCACTTTGGCAGTGGCGGGATCGGTGGGCCTTGCCGCCCCCAACGCAGGCGATCTGACTGTCACGCTCCGCAGCCTCGTGCTTCGCGACCCGGAGCTGTACCAGACCGAGGTAAGCGGCGCGGTGCGCCTGAACGGGCCGTTGACGGGCGGCGCGCTGATTTCTGGCGCGTTGACGCTTGCCGAAACGGAACTGCGCGTGCCCTCGACCGGACTCGGCGGCAGCGGTGCGGTGCCTGACCTCATTCACGTCGACGAACCTGCCGACGTCCGGGCAACCCGGCAAAGGGCCGGCCTGATCGAAGACGCAGCGGGCTCACGAAACGGGGGCGGACGTCCGTTCGGTCTTGACCTGACGATCAACGCGCCCAGCCAGGTTTTCCTGCGTGGGCGGGGCCTTGACGCCGAGCTTGCCGGTTCGGTCCGCCTGACCGGCACGACAGCGAATGTCATTCCCAGCGGGGGCGTAGATCTTGTGCGCGGACGGCTCGACATCCTGGGGCGGCGTCTCGACCTGACCGAAGGCAGCTTGCGGATCGAGGGCAACCTGAACCCGACGCTGCGCGTCGCCGCCTCGAACTCGGCCGAAGGCATCACAAGCTCGGTGTTGATCGAAGGTCCGATCCGGGAACCCGAGATCAGTTTCACCTCGGTGCCGGAACTGCCCGAGGAGGAGGTGCTGGCGCATCTTCTGTTCGGACGCCAGTTGACCTCGCTGTCGGCCCTTCAGGCAGCACAGCTTGCCAACGCGGTGGCCCAGCTTGCCGGTCGCGGCGGCGAGGGTATCATCGAGTCGCTGCGGCGCGGGTTCGGTCTGGACGATCTGGACCTGGTGACCGCCGACAGCGGCGAGACATCGCTGCGGCTGGGCCGCTACGTCACGGAAAAGGTCTATACCGAGGTGATCGTCGGCACCGAGGGGACGAGCGAGCTGAACCTCAACCTTGACGTGCGCCCGGGCGTCACCGTGCGGGGATCGGCGGACAGCGAGGGCGATACCGGAATTGGGGTCTTCGTCGAACGCGACTACTGAGCCGGCTCGGTCCGAGGCAGTACCGCGTTCAGCGCAGCGCCCAGCAGCACAGCGTATGAACTGAACCAGAACCAGACCATCAGGACCACCACCGCACCGATCGAGCCATAGATCTGGTTGTAGCTGCCGAAATTTGCGAGATAGAGCATGAAACCCCGCGACGCCACCGCCCAGAGCAGGGTCGCGAGCAGCAGGCCGGGCAGGATGCGCGGCCCCGGCGAGCCGAAGTGATTCGGCCCGAACCGATAGGCGAGGCCGAGGCCGAACACGACGACCGAGATGCCCACCAATTCGTTCGCGACCTCGAGCCAGCGTGTCGATGACGGACCAAGCGGCAGGACGGCGAGGAGCAGCGGCACGATGACCGCAGCGATAACCGAAACAAGCGCCACGCAGATCAGCGTCGCAGTCAGCATCACCGCCTGCAACGTGTGCCATAGCCCGTTGCGCTGCGATGTTCCGTAAGCCGCGTCGAGACCCTGGATCAGCGCGTCGACACCCGCGCGGGCGGACCAAAGCGCGATGAGGGTTGAAACTATGGTCGCCGTGCCGAAAGTCCCGCCATTGCCCTCGACCAGCGCCAGTACCTGATCGTTCAGCAGATCGTAGGCGTCGGCAGGCAGGAAGTCGCGCAGCAGTTCGACCTGACCGCTGACCATCACCGGATCCGAGGCAAACCCCCACAGCGCGATCACCGAGGCGGCGGCGGGAAAGATTGCGAGAAAGCCGAAGAAGGCGACGCCCGCCGAAATCAGCCCGAGCTTCGCATCGCTGCTTCGCTGCCAGAGCCGCATCGCGGTCGCATAGAAGGTGCGGGTCTTGTGGCGCATGCTGTGGCCTGTCGGGCGATGAGGCGGATCGGACGGCGCGGACACGAAGGACGCTTCATGCATCAGCTAGCGTGGATGGGCCAGCGTCAATCGCGCGCGGCTGCCGTCACGGCGTCTCGTGCTCTTCCAGTCTGGTCCGCAACTCTCGCAGGATCGGCAGGGCGACACGGAGCTTCTGAACGCCTAGCGCCGCGACGACATCGGCAATGACAGGCATGATCGCCTGAACCGCCTCGTCACGGGCGGCCCGGCCCGTCGGGCTGATCGCCACGAACTTGCGCCGCGCATCCTCCCAGTCGGGGCGGATGTGGACGAAGCCTGCCCATTCCAGCTTGGCAAGGGTGTTGGTCATTGCACCCCGCGTTACATGGAACGACCGCGCAAGCTGCGCCGGGCTGCGTTCGTCGCGCAAACCCGCGAGGTGATTCAGCACCGAGAACTGAGACAGCTCCAGTCCGCGCGGCAGGACGCGTGCAATCCGGCTGCGGGCAAGCTGTTCGGCAATGAACAGCTCGCTGAACAGGGCGACGGCGATGTCCTCGGCCCGTTCGGACATCACGGTCCCCCGAACGGCCGGTCATGGCCGAGCGAGGGGATGCGCGCCCGCGCCCGCTCGACCTCGGCGAGGTCGAGGTCAGCCAGCACGACGCCGGGTTCGGCCCCGGCGTCGACAATGACCTCGCCCCAGGGGGAGATGATAAGGCTGTGCCCGTGGGTTCGACGGCCCTTGCCCTCGTGCTCGGCATGGAAGCCCGTCTGGGCGGGGGCAAGGACGTAGCACCCCGTCTCGATGGCGCGGGCACGCAGCAGGACCTCCCAGTGGGCAGCCCCGGTGATGTGATTGAAGGCGGCCGGAACCGTCAGGATCTGCGCGCCTGCCTGGGCAAGCCTGCGGTAAAGATGCGGAAACCTTACGTCATAACAAACCGTCAGGCCGATGGCCCCGATGGGCGTCCTTGCCAGCACCGCCTCGGCGCCGGGGCGGTAACCAGCGGATTCGCGGTAGACCTCGGTCTCGGAGACGTTCACGTCGAACATGTGGATCTTGTCGTAGCGGGCGACGATTGCCCCGTCCGGCCCAAGCAGGAAACTGCGGTTGGCAAAGCGGCCGTCCGCGTCGTCGGTCAGAACGCCGATCGAGCCCGCAAGAAGCCAGACGCCGCCCCGCGCTGCCTCGGCCCGCAGCATGTCGAGGGTCGGGTCGCTGTCCTCGGGGCGAAGCACCTCGCGCTGGCGGGTTCGGCTGGACGACAGGCCATTGGTGCATTCGGGGGTCAGAACGAAGGCCGCTCCGCCCGCGACGGCGCGGCGGACAGCCTCGCGCGTGCCGATCAGGTTGGACGCCGGATCGTCCGAGACGTTGAGCTGCACCAAGCCTGCGCGCATCACCCGGCCAGCAGGGGATCGAGCTTGCCCGCGTGGTCAAGCGCGTGAAGGTCGTCCGAGCCACCGACATGCAGATCGCCGATGAATATCTGCGGCACCGTGCGCCGGCCGTTCGCGCGCTGCATCATCCGGGCGCGCGCCGCCGGATCGCTGCCGACGTCGATCTCAGTGAAGGCGACGCCCTTGCGGGACAGCAGCCGCTTGGCCGCATGGCAGTAGCCGCAGAGAGGGCTTGTGTAGATCTCGACCGGTTTCATCCGATGTCCCTTTCGTCGGGTCGACTCGTGAAACCTAGGTATCCTTCGCCACGCGCGCCAGAACAAGAACCGACACGCCCGCAGCCCCGGCAGCCCGGCACGCCTCGGCACCCGCGGCGAGCGTCGCCCCGGAGGTCATCACATCGTCCACCAGCAGAATCTGTTTCCCCTGCAGCCGCGACAGACGCCCCGGATGGACACGCAGCGCGCCCTGCATGTTGCGAAACCGCCCGTCCCGATCGCGTCCGTCCTGGCTGCGGGTGTGACGTTGCCGCTGAAGAAGGTCGGGCACGTGCAAAAGGCCGGCGGCCTTCGCGACGGCGGCCGAAAGCAGGGCCGCCTGGTTGTAGCGGCGCAGAAACAAGCGGCTCCAGTGAAGCGGTACGGGGGCGACCACCATGCCCGGCACCAGAAGCGGGGCCGCAGCGCGCAGCATCCACCCCGCCACTGGACCCACAAGGTCCAGCCTGTCGCCGTGTTTGAGCGCCAGCACCAGCCGCCGCCCGGTGTCCTTGTAGACAAGGGCCGCACGGCCCCGATCCCACGGGCGCGCAATGGTCAGGCAATCATCGCAGTGCACCGCGTGGCCCGGATCGTCTCCAGGAAGCGGCGTGCCGCAAAGATCGCAGACCAGTCCCGATACGAATGTCGTCTCGCGCCAGCACGGCCCGCAGAGGCCGAAGTCGGTCGTGACGGGCGTGTCGCACCCCAGGCATTGCGGTGGATAGACAAGGTGCAGCGCCGCTTGCAATCCCACCCTGACCCCCCTAGCTCGGGGCCATGCAAGACCCGCCCCGCCTTGTCGACCGCGATGCCCTGCGTCGCCAGCGCCGCCGCGCCTTTCGCGCACCGGTCCTATTCCTGCACGAAGAGGCCGCTTCCGAAATCGAGGAGAGGCTCAGCGAGGTTAACAAAGTCTTTACGGCACCCGCCGTCGTGACGGGTTTTCCCGATCTGTGGCGGGACCGTTTGCCCGAGGCGCGGATCGTCGCCGACGAGGATACGCTCGATCTGCACCAGGGCGCGCATGATCTGGTCGTCCATGCAATGTGCCTGCACTGGGCCGACGATCCGGTTGGCCAGCTGGTGCAATGCCGCAGGGCGCTGCGGCCCGACGGGTTGTTCCTTGGCGTGCTTCTGGGCGGGCAGACCCTGCATGAGCTGCGCGCTGTGCTGGCCGAGGCCGAGGTTGCCGTCTCAGGCGGCCTGTCGCCGCGCATTCTGCCGATGGGCGAGATCCGCGACCTTGGCGCGCTTTTGCAGCGCGCCGGCCTTGCGCTGCCGGTGGCCGATGGGTCGGCCCTGACGGCGAGTTACCGCGACACAACGCACCTGATGCACGATCTGCGCGCGATGGGCGAGGGCAATGCCCTGCGCGACCGCCTGCGCGCCCCCACCCGCCGGGCGGTTTTCGCTGAGGCCGCCCGTCGCTACGCGGCAATGTATCCCGCCACTGGCGGCCGCATCCGGGCAACCTTCGAGATGATCTTCCTGACCGGCTGGGCGCCCGACGACACACAGCCAAAACCGCTTCGGCCGGGGTCCGCGACGCACCGTCTGGCCGATGCGCTGAACGCATCCGAGGTCCCGCTGCCACGTCCCGCTGGACGCGAGAGTTGACGTGATGCAAGAGGCCCTTATCTCAACCCAAATCATGATGGACAGGATGGCCGGAATGCTCGACGCAAAGACGGGTCATGCACAGCCCGAGGCCCGCTCGGCGACGATCTCGGCTGGCAAGGAGCGGTTGGCGCACGCGCCTGCGGACCATCCGCCGGTCCGGCGCGCGAGGATGGGTGTCCTGGTGGCCAACCTCGGCACGCCGGACAACTACGATTACTGGTCGATGCGGCGGTACCTGAACGAGTTCCTGTCGGACAAGCGCGTCATCGACTATGCAAGCTGGAAGTGGCAGCCGCTCTTGCAGCTTATCATCCTGACGAAGCGGCCCTTCAGCTCGGGCGCGAACTACAAGCTGATCTGGAACCACGACAAGGGCGAAAGCCCGCTCATGACCATAACCAAGGCCCAGACCGCCAGCATCGAGAAATCGATCCACGCGATCTACGGCCCCGAAGTCATGGTCGAATTCTGCATGCGCTATGGCAATCCATCGACCGACAGCAAAGTCCGTGCGATGGTCGAGGCGGGCTGCGAGAAGATCCTGTTCTTCCCGCTTTATCCGCATTACGCGGGAGCAACCTCGGCCACGGCCAACGACCAATTCTTCCGCGCCCTGATGAAGGAAAAGCGTCAGCCCGCAGTGCGGACGGTGCCCGAATACTTCGACCATCCCCTTTATATCGAAGCCCTCGCCCAGTCGGTCGAGCGGGCCTATGCCGCGCTTGACCATCGGCCGGACGTTCTGGTGGCAAGCTATCACGGCATGCCCAAGCGGTACCTGATGTCGGGCGACCCCTACCATTGCCAATGCGCCAAGACCTCACGCCTGTTGCGCGAACGGCTTGGTTGGGAAAAGGGCGCGATCGACACCACGTTCCAGTCTGTCTTCGGGCCGGAGGAATGGCTCAAGCCCTACACGGTCGAGCACGTCGCCGAGCTGGCCAAGCAGGGAAAGACGAAGATCGCCGTGATGGCTCCCGCCTTTTCGGCGGATTGCATCGAGACGCTCGAGGAAATCAACGGCGAGATCCGCGAGGCGTTCGAGCATGCGGGGGGCGAGACGTTCACCTACATCCCTTGCCTGAACGACGACGAGGCGCATGTCGCGGCGCTTGTATCCATCATCCAGGAAAATCTGGCTGGCTGGACGCGCTAGCCCAACCGGTCGTCCGTCAGGACAGGATCGCGGGCTTCAAAAGAAAAAGACGGCAGTCCAAAGAACTGCCGTCTTTTCCATAAGACGTGAACCGATCAGGTCGAAGCAGCGGCCGCGATCAGGATCAGGAGCAGCAGCGGAATGACGATGCCACCGGCGGACGAAGAGGTCTGCTCTTCGACGACTACCGGTTCCATCACGGGCTCAACCATACCACCGGCGAAAGCGGTGGACGCAGCGCCGGTAAGGGCAGCGGCGAGAACGAGTTTCTTCATGTTAACCTCCAGATATTGCAGACCGCCGAATGTTTCAGAGGACGACGATATGCACCCAAGCTGTACCTCGTAACGCCTTCATAAGCAGCTTGCTATGTCGTTTGCAATCTGACTCCACAGGCCCCACAGTCGCATTGCCGGGGTGTCGTCAAATTAGCAACACTTGCGTGCCTACCCCGGCCAGCTCGTACAATTCGATGATGTGCTCGTTGTAAAGCCCGATGCATCCGTTCGACGAGCGCCGTCCGATCTTGCGGGTGTCGTGGGTGCCGTGGACGAGGTAGGCAGGCCACGACAGGTAAAGCGCCCGCACCCCCAGGGGGTTGTCGGGCAAGCCGCCTTCGACGAGATCCGGCCACTCGGGATTACGCTCTTTCATCGACGCCGTCGGGCGCCACGGCGGATTGACCGCCTTGCGGACCACCTCTGTCCGGCCAAGCCGGGTCAGGTCCTCGGTCAGCGGAACGGATGTCGGGTAAAGGCGGTAGACGGCCTGGTCCTCGGACCAGTAGTGCAACGCCTTCGACTTGGTGTCGCACAGGATGGCCCCGCCCCGCGTCGTCTCAAAGTGGTCCTGCCAGTTCAGCATGCGGAAGCTTGACACGTTGCTGCGGATCGCCCCGCCCAGAGCGGTATCGCTTTCGGTCGACCCCTCCATCGCGTGACCGGGAAGTGCAAGGCCGACAGCCGCCGCAGCGCCTGCACCCAGGAACACCCGCCGATCCATTGCCCGAAACTTGTCCGACATCTGCCCGTCTCCATTCTTTCCGACGCTTGGGCAGTGCTTACACCGCGCAACAGACTGTCGCAAATCAAAGGCGTGTCATGTCGTCACGCAGAGTTGGGTTTGCTCACGCTGCAGCCTTTGGATAAGCACACCGCAACCCTTCCGCCCGGAGTGCATGATGAAGTTCCTGTTGATCCTTATCTTTGGCGCTTCGCTTGCCCTCTCGGCCTGCGGGCCCGGAGGCACCACCGGACAGGGAGGGCGGCTTGATCCGGCGGAAGCGGGCGACATTCAGTACCGCACGCTCGACTCGGTCAACACGCTGCGAAGCGCGCGGGGCCTTCGCCCGATGCAACTGGATGCCCAACTCAACGCCGCAGCCGCCACCCATTCGCGCGACATGGCGGTGCAGAACAGGCCCTGGCACTTCGGCTCGGACGGGTCCTCGCCGCTCGACCGGGTTCGGCGGGTCGGCTACACGGGAAACCTTGTCGGAGAGTTGATCTCGGAGACCTACCAGACCGAGATCGAGACGCTGGCCGACTGGATGGAGCAGCCCGAAACTCGGGCCGTGATCCTTGACCCCGCCGCGAGCGAGATGGGTTTCGCCTGGTTCCAGGAGCCGAGCGGCAAGATCTGGTGGACCATGATCACCGGAAGCCGCGGTGCGCCGGCGATAGCCCTCGCAGGTGTGCCAGCGCTTTGACGGTCAGGGGATGATAAGGATAGGCGTGCCCGGCTGCACCATCGCGTAGATGTCCTCCATCTCGCGGTTGCGGACGGCGATACAGCCGGCGGTCCAGTCGTCCTTGTTCTTTCCGCGGAAATACGAATGCCCGTGGATCATGATGTCGCCCCCCGGCGACACGCCCAGGGCGCGCGCCACCTCGACATCGTCCTCGTCGGGATAGGATACGCCAAGCGACAGATGGAATCGGCTGCGCGGGTTCTTGTGGCTGATGCGATAGCTGCCCTCGGGCGTCTTGCCGTCACCCTCGACCTGCTTGTGTCCGACCGGATTGAAGCCGAGCTTGATGTCATAGACTTCCAGCACCTGATCATAGTGCAGCAGGTACATCTTGCGATCCGCCTTGTGGACCTCGACCCGGGTTACTTCCGGCCCGTTGTACGTCCAGAACTTCGATCCGCATCCGGCAAGCCCGAAGGCCACCACCAACAAGAGAACGATCCGCAAAACCCGCATGGTGCCTCTGACCTTTTCTTTTTCGACAATGCCTACAGCAGGCCGGGCCGTCGGGAAAAGCAGAACGGACTCACGCTTTCGTGATCCTAGCGCAGAAACCGGGCGGCAAGCTCGACATGCGCCGACCATTTGAACTGGTCGACGGGCTGCACCCAATCGAGGCGATAGCCCGCGTCGATCAGTGTCCGGGCGTCACGCGCGAACGAGACGGGGTTGCAGGATACCATCGCGATGGTTGGAACACCGGACCGCGCAAGCGCCGCAGTCTGCGCGGCTGCCCCGGCGCGAGGTGGGTCGATGACAACCGCATCGGCGCGTGCAAGCTCGTCCGGCTCCAGAGGCCGACGGAACAGATCGCGCGCTTCGGTCGTGACGCGGTGCAACCCCGTCGCCTGCCGCCAGCCCCGGTCGAGCGCGGCCACCATTGCCGCATCGCCCTCGACGGCGTGCACTTCGGACTGTTCCGCCAGCGGCAAGGCAAAGGTGCCTGCCCCCGCGAAGAGGTCGATCACCCGGCCCGCAGGCCCGACGGCCTCGCGGACGGCCGCGACAAGGGCCGCCTCGCCCTGCGCGGTCGCCTGAAGAAAGGCCCCCGGCGGCGGGACGACAGCCGTCTTGCCGAATCGCTGCACCGGCATCGAGCGCAACGCGACCGTCTCGCCGTCCCATGTCAGCCGGGCAAGGCCATGCGCTTCGGCGATGCGCGCCAACTCCAGCCGAAGAAAGGCGTCAAGCGGCTTGCCCCCCGTGACCGAAACATCGGCACCGCCGTGGCTTTCCGTCACCGCCAGCGCCAGTTCGGCACTGCGGGAGCCGCCGGTGGACACGAGTGCCTGAAGCGCCGGCCGCAACGAGATCAGCGCAGGCTCGACAAGGATGCAGCCGGGCGTCTCGACAAGGACGGCCGAGCCGCGCGCATGAAACCCGATCATCGCGCTGCCCTTGGTCCGCCGTCCCGCAAAGGTGGCGCGGCGGCGCGAGCGGGCGGCGGACGTCAGGATCGGACGTAGAGAGGCCTCGATTCGCTGGCCAGCCAGCGCGCTTCGGATCGCCTCCGTCTTCCAGTCTGCGATGAACGCGTCGGAGGCGTGCTGAAAAAGGCAACCGCCGCAGGTCCGTGCATGCGGGCAGGGCGGGCGTACCCGCTGCGCCGAGGGGGTGACGATGCGGGGCGAGATCAACCGATCCCCGCAAAGCTCGCCCTCCACCACCTCACCGGGCAGGACCTGTGAAACGAACACAGGCCCATCCGGCCCCTTGGCGATGCCGTCGCCCAGATGCCCGACACGCTCGACCGTCAGGATCACTCGGCGGCTTCCTTGTCGTCCACGCCGATGAAGCCGCCCGACTGACGATTCCAGTAGCGGGCGTATAGGCCCTTCTTTGCGAGCAGGTCTACATGCGAGCCCTCCTCGACGATCTGGCCGTCATCCATGACGATGATCCGGTCCATCTCGGCGATCGTCGACAGACGGTGGGCGATGGCAAGGACCGTCTTGCCTTGCATCACCCGGCCAAGCGCCTGCTGCACGCTGGCCTCAACCTCGCTGTCGAGCGCACTTGTCGCCTCGTCGAGCACAAGGATCGGCGCGTCCTTAAGGAAGGCCCGCGCGAGCGCGATCCGCTGGCGCTGGCCGCCCGACAGCTTGACGCCCCGTTCGCCGAGGAAGGCGTCATAGCCCCTGCGCCCGTTGTGATCGACCATCGTCATGATGAAGTCATGCGCCTCGGCGGACTTGGCGGCCTCGATCAACTCGGCTTCGGTCGCATCGGGGCGACCATAAAGGATGTTGTCGCGGGCCGAGCGGTTGAACATCGCCGTTTCCTGCGTGACCATCGCGATCTGGCGACGCAGGCTTTCCTGCGTGACCTTTCGCACGTCATGGCCATCGACCAGAACCCGCCCGGTTTCCGCCTCGTAGAGCCGCAGCAGCAGGGCCACGAGCGAGGTCTTGCCAGCCCCCGAAGCTCCGACGATGCCAAGCTTTTCGCCCGCCGCGACGGTAAGGTCGATGTCGTTGACCCCGCCCCGTTGCCGACCATAGGCAAAGCTCGCATGATCGAAGCGGATTTCGCCCCGGACGCGGGGCAGCACGACCGCGTCGGGCAGGTCGGCGAGGGTGTGCGGCACGGACAGCGTCTTCATCCCGTCTTCGACCTCGCCGACGCTGGTGTAGATCGAGATGAGGGTGAAGCTGACCCAGCCCGACATTTGCGCGATCCGCATTGCGATGGCCCCTGCCGCCGCGATGTCGCCCGCCGTGGCGCTGCCCTGCTGCCAGAGCATCACGGTGCCGCCGATCAACAGGACCGGAAGCACCCCGGCCAGCGTCATGAGCGAGAAGCGGAACCAGGTGGAGATGACGCCGAACTCGAGCGAGCGGTCGCGGAAAACGTCCATCGCCTTCAGCGCCACCTGATCCTCGAAAGCCGAGTGGGCAAAAAGCTTGACTGTCTTGATGTTGGTGATCGTGTCGACGACCTGCCCCGACACCATCGCGCGGGCCGAGGCGCGGGCCGCTGAATTGACCCGCACGCGCGGCAGGAAGAACACGATGAGGCCGATGTAGAGCACCAGCCAGACCGCGAGTGCGAGCGCCACGCGGCTGTCGATGGCCACAAGGAAGATCACCGACCCGATGATCGAGGCGAGCGCGAAGGCAACCGTGTTGATCATCTCGGTCGCGACATCCGTGACGGCGCGCGCCGCCTGCATCTGCTTTTGCGCGATGCGCCCGGCAAAGTCGTTGTCGAAGAACGTGACCGCCTGACCCAGCGTCCAGCGATGCAGCCGGCTCAGCACCAGAGGCAGGACATTCGGTCCCACGATGATCGAGTTCGAGGCTGCCGAGACGCCGAAGGACAGCGGCCTGAGCACGAGGTAGAAGACCAGAAACAGCGTGAGCAGACCCGCATTCTGGGTAAAGAACGCCCCCGGCCCGCTTGCCACCGCCGCGTCGATGACCCAACCGAGGATCAGGGCCGAGACAACTTCTGTCGCGCCCGCAACCGACGAGATCGCGGCAGCGATCCAGAGCATCGGCCACGACCCGGCAAGGCACCAGCGGAAGAACGCGCCGAGGGTTTGCGGCGGCGGACCTTCGGCAGGCTCGAACGGACGGATCAGCGCGCCCAGACGGATCAATACGCTCATTGGGCGGCCTCCTCGGTACCGATGAACCCGCCAGACTGGCGCGCCCAAAAGCGGGCGTATAGCCCGTTCTTCGACAATAGCTCGGCATGGCTGCCGAGTTCCGCGATCCGCCCATCATCGAGCACCACGATCCGGTCCATCGCTGCAATGGTCGACAGGCGGTGCGCGATGGCGATCACGGTCTTGCCCTCCATCACTCGGTAGAGCGTATCCTGGATCGCCGCTTCGACCTCGGAGTCCAGGGCGCTCGTCGCCTCGTCGAGGATCAGGATCGGCGCATCCTTGAGGATTACGCGGGCGATCGCCACGCGCTGCCGCTGACCGCCCGACAGCTTGACGCCACGTTCGCCCACATGCGCGTCGTATCCGCGCCGACCCTCAGGGTCTTCCAGCGTCAGGATGAAGTCATGGGCCTCTGCGCGCCGGGCAGCGGCAAGCATCTGCGCCTCGGTGGCGTCGGGGCGGCCATAAAGGATGTTGTCGCGAACCGAGCGGTGCAGAAGCGACGAATCCTGCTGTACCATGCCGATCTGGCGGCGAAGGCTGTCCTGGGTCACGTTCGCGATGTCCTGACCGTCGATCAGGATGCGCCCGCCCTCGGTGTCGTAGAACCGCAGGATCAGCTTGACGAGTGTCGATTTCCCGGCACCCGAGCGCCCGATCAGCCCGATCTTCTCGCCCGGCCGGATCGAAAGAGACACGTCCTGCAAGCCGCCTGTGCCCCGCCCGTAGTGATGCGCCAGGGATTGCAATTCGATCGCACCCTCGCGCAGCTGCAGGGGCTTGGCGCCCGCGCGGTCGACCAGCGCGATGGGCTGGGCGATGGTCTCCATCCCCTCCTGCACCACGCCCAGCGCCTGCACGAGCGAGGTGAAGGCCCACATGATCCAGTAGGTCATGTTGTTCAGCCGCAGCACGAGCGCGGTCGCGGCGGCCACCGTCCCGATGGACGCGGCCCCCTGATACCACAAGACCAGCGCCCAGCCCGTGACCGCCACGATCAGGAACCCGTTCACTGTGGTCAGCGCGAGGTCCATCTTGGTGACGATCCGCATCTCTTTCTGGAACGTGGTGCGGGCATGTTCGATGGCCTCTTTCGCATAAGCGACCTCGCTATCGTGATGCGCGAAGAGCTTCACCGAATGGATATTGGAATAGGCGTCGACGACACGGCCGGTGACCGCCGAGCGCGCATCGGACGACGCCTTCGAGGCGGGGCCCGCGTTGCGGATCGTCCAGTTGACCAGTGCCACGTAAAGCAGGAACCACACCAGCAGCGGCAACAGCAGGCGCGGGTCCGCCTCGGCCAGAAGGATGCCCGCCCCCACAACCGTGACCGAGGCGAAGGCGACCGCATCGAAGGTCTGGAAGACCGCATCGCCCGCGGCGGGCGGTGTCTGCATGATGCGATTCGCGATGCGCCCGGCGAAATCGCTTTCGAACCAGCCAACCGGCTGGCGCAGCACGTGT
>JANPJD010000111.1:0-31044 GCA_031425325.1 Rhodobacterales bacterium
GGCGGGGGCAAACGACCACAAAAGCGCGGCCATCGCCGCCGCGCACCGCTTCGCCCCTTTGTTCAACCGGAAATCCGCCCCTTAGTCGACAGAAGCGAGTGTCACGTCCGGCAGAGGATTTTTCAACACAAGATAGTCACCGACTGCGACGCAATCGGGCATCGCAACCGACAGCTCGCTGGCCGTGACCCGGCCCTGCCCGACCTGAAGTGTCTCGCCCAGGATCTCGCGGCCGCAACTCGCTTTGGTCACCTTCGCTTCGATCACGACCAGGCCGGTCGAGGTTGCGGTGGGGAAGGTGAAGACCTCGGCCAACAGCGGTGTCTCGACCGTGGGATCGCCCAGTCGCATCAGCGTCTCGGGATCGGTACCGTCCGACGAAAGCGTCAGTACGGGCGGTCCCATCCACTGTACCGCAAACCGGCGATGCGTCGCTGCCTCGGGCATGGGCAGCGCGGCGGAGACCGTCCTGCCGTCGCCGAACAGCGCAGAAACCTGAAAGTCCTCGGTCAGGGCAGGAAACGAGGTAAAGACGGCCCCGGCGGCGTTCGCCTGATATGCCGCGACAAGACTGGAATGGCGCAGCACGACCCGCTGCCCCTGATTGCACGGGGCAATCAACAAAATGTCGACAGTCGCGCCGTCACGCGGCGACACCCGAAGAACCGGGTCACAGTCCATCCCGCTGAGCGGGGTGCGCGGTCGCACCAGAAGCGCGGGCGACTTGCCCTGCGGCTGGGCCTCCACGCCTGGAACGATGGGCGGATCGGCAGCCGCTCCGCTCTCCGAGAAAGCCACCTGGGTGACGACCACGACCGGAATCGCCCGGACGGGTTTCTCTGCCGCGACCGAAGCGAAACTCGCCGTCTGTTGGCCGCCAGCCTGGGTCAGATGACCCGCTGCAAGCGCGATTCCAACGACTGTCACAACGCGGACAAGCCGACGCCTTCTCGAATCCATGAGCTACCCCGATTCTCGGCTCTTCGGGGGCGAGTATTGCGGCAGAATCTGGCCTATTGGTGGCGGAAGACGCCCACACTCTAAGCGGGGCGTGACAGGATGCGACCGTGGCAGTGCTTGACTCAGTAAAAGGGCTAGCGGATCGCGAGCGTAGTCAGAACGGCAAGGTAGCCACGTTCGCGACGGTTAGATGATCGCTTTTTAACTTCCAATGCAGGGTGACGATACTCTGTCACTTCTTTCTATTTTGTCAGAGGCAAAATCGTTTCTTTGCCCTCGATGGGAAAGACAGTAATCTCCCCAGCATCAAGGTTCTGGCTCATAAGGTCGATCGACCTGATCTGGCTGTTGTCGTATGTCCGGATAAGAAAACGCCGGGTCTTTAGGTCGCTGGCACTGGTCCACAACGTATAGTCCGCAACTATATTTCCATGCTCGTCCTTCTCTTGATCGCGCGCAACGCCTTTCGGAATGTCAAATTGATTGAGAATGTGGAAGGCTTGCAGAACCGCATCTTCACCGGTTGCGGAGGGCAGGACAGAGGCGCTGTAAATCGCAGCACGCACGAAGCGGGACGGAGGCGTGAAATCCCCCGGCACGCCATGCATACCAGATCCCATACCCGTCGGCAGCAGAGTAACCTGCCCTAATTGAACGGCTGAGGCGTTCTCAACCGACAGATTTACGTAATTTCGGAGATTTGTCATATGCCAGTCAAAGGTCGGTGAATTGCTCATCACGCCCAAAGGATTGTCATGTATCTGCAGTTTTCCAGCGACATACTCGATGACAATACTGCTTCCAGAGACATCATGCACAACATAATGGACTGGCGGAGTGAAACCCCATTCTTGGAACACCACATCGGCAACTACGACGTTGCCGATGTTTGCACGAACCTCGTCCACACTCGCGAAGTTTTCAAGAATCCAAGAGCCTACCTGCCAAGGTGCCAGAGTCCGTGGGGCTTCCTCTGGAGTATAAGGCATGTATCCCGCAGAAGTCGGAAAGTAGAATGTCCCGACCGCAAGGCCCTTTTCGTTGATTCCGTCGAAGAGAAACGGAAGTCCAACGCCGTTCGCGCCGACGCTGGCGTATTTTGAAGTGTAGCGAAGTCCGTCTTGCCCGTCTGGCGTCTGGCCAGTGCGGGCGTAGTTTCGCGGGATGACCAGAACCTCAGACTTGAGGTCGAGCCCAAACTCTAGCGTGCGTGCATGAACCACTGAACCGTCTGTAGCGATTAGCCGGATGCCCGTGCAGGCTTGGATAGGCAAGCTCTGCGCCAACAGTGCGGTTCCCACAAGGAGCGTGACGGCAGCACGACGGAAGAAGTTGTAAGGTGCATTACTAGTCATGCGTTATCCCCTTCAAAGCAGCTTAGCCTGCTTTTCGGTTCAATCCTTAGTACTGACGCGGTATCTGTCAACAACCGCAGTTGCTACGGCGCGGTCGCCTTAGCAACCAAGCCCCGGATCAACTAGTCGCCTCTGCTCTTCCAAAGCTGTTCATATGACTGGCTATATAAGCTTGCCGTGGCAGTGCTTGAACTTCTCGCCCGATCCACATGGGCAGGGATCGTTGCGGCCCGGGTTTCCCCAAGTGGTCGGGTCCTGGTCGTTGAAGCCTTCGACCAGCGGCGCCCGTTCCAGGGTTGCCGTGCCTCCTCCGGCAGCGGCGGCGGAAACCGAAGCCGACACCGCGGGGGCCGGTTGCGCCGGGGCAGCGGCCTGCTGCTGCGCAACGAACTGCGCCATCATCCGGTCCTGCTCTTCCTTGGTGATGGGGCGAACCTGCGACAGCTTCTGGGTCACATCGAGCCGCAGCGAGTTCAGCATCGACTCGAACAGGGCAAAGGACTCGGTCTTGTACTCGTTCAGCGGATCGCGCTGGGCGTAACCGCGGAAGCCGACGACGGACCGCAGATGCTCAAGCCGCAGAAGATGCTCACGCCACTTGCCGTCGATCGTCTGGAGAAGAACCTGCTTCTCGATCGACCGCATCGTCACTGGGCCGAATGCCTGAAGCTTTTCGTCCATCATCCGGTCGGCCTCACCGGTGATCCGCTCGAGGATCACGGCCTGATCGACGCCTTCCTCTGCGGCCCATTCGACGACCGGCAGGTCGAGGTTCAGCCACTCGCGGCACGCGGACGCGAGACCCTCTGCGTCCCACTGATCGGCATAGGCCTTGGGCGGCATGTACTGATCCACGAGGTCCGCGATCACCTGCTCGCGCATGTCCTCGGCGATTTCCGAGATGTCCTCGGCTTGCATGATCTCAAGTCGCTGGCCGAAGATGGCCTTGCGCTGGTCGTTCATCACGTCATCGAACTTGAGCAGCTGCTTGCGGACGTCGAAGTTGCGCCCCTCGACCTTCGCCTGCGCCTTCTCGAGCGACTTGTTCACCCACGGGTGGACGATCGCCTCGCCCTCTTTCATGCCGAGCGTCGAAAGCACCTTGTCGAGCCGTTCCGACCCGAAGATCCGCATGAGGTCGTCTTCCAGCGACAGGAAGAACGACGAGCGTCCGGGGTCGCCCTGACGGCCCGAGCGTCCGCGCAACTGGTTGTCGATCCGACGGCTCTCGTGGCGTTCGGTCGCCAGCACGAAAAGGCCGCCCGCCTCGATCACCTTGCGCTTCTCGTCGGCATGTTCCGCCTCGATCCGGGTGCGGACCTCGTCGGGGTTGAGGTGCGGATCAGCGGCGAGCGCCTCGAGCACCTTCATCTCGACGTTGCCCCCAAGCTGGATGTCCGTGCCGCGACCGGCCATGTTGGTAGCGATGGTCACCGCACCGAACTTGCCGGCATCGGCGACGATCTGCGCCTCTTGCTCGTGCTGGCGGGCGTTGAGCACGTTGTGCTCGATGCCTTCCTCCTTCAGCAGGCCCGACAGGAACTCAGACTTCTCGATGCTGGTCGTGCCGACAAGGATCGGCTGGCCCTTTTCGTTGGCCTCGCGGATCGCCTTGACGACGCCTTCGTACTTCTCGGTCGCAGTCCGGTAGACCTGATCGTGCTCGTCCTTCCGCGCGACGGGCCGGTTGGTCGGCACCTCGACGACGCCCAGTCCGTAGATCTCGCGGAACTCGGCCGCTTCAGTCGCCGCGGTTCCGGTCATGCCGGCCAGTTTCTCGTAAAGGCGGAAGTAGTTCTGGAACGTGACGCTTGCGAGGGTCATGTTCTCGGGCTGGATCTTGACGCCCTCTTTCGCCTCGATTGCTTGATGCAGGCCCTCGGACAGGCGGCGGCCCCGCATCATACGGCCGGTGAATTCGTCGATCAGCATGACCTCGTCATCGCGCACGATGTACTGCTGGTCCTTGTGGAACAGCGTATGCGCGCGCAAGGCCTGCGTGACGTGATGGACAAGCGAGGTGCTTTCGGGATCGTAGAGCGACGCCTCGGCATCCAGAAGGCCCGCCTCGCGCAGCAGCCCCTCGATGACCTCGTTGCCCTCGTCGGTGTAGGTGACGTTTCGGGTCTTTTCGTCGACCTTGTAGTGTTCGGCGGACAGCTTGGGGATCAGCTTGTCGACCGTCACGTAAAGGTCCGACCGGTCCTGCGACGGGCCCGAGATGATCAGCGGCGTGCGCGCCTCGTCGACGAGGATCGAGTCCACCTCGTCCACGATCGCATAATAGTGGCCGCGCTGGGCCATCTCTTCGATCGAGCCCTTCATGTTGTCGCGAAGGTAGTCGAAGCCAAGCTCGTTGTTGGTCGCATAGGTAATGTCGGCGCGGTAGGCCTCGCGCTTTTCCGGCTCGGGCTGGTAGGGCACGACAACGCCGGTGGTCAGCCCCAGTGCGCCATAGACCTTGCTCATCCATTCGGCGTCACGGCGCACGAGATAGTCGTTCACCGTCACGATATGCACGCCCTTGCCTGCAAGCGCGTTGAGGTAAGCCGGGAACGTCGCGACCAGCGTCTTACCCTCGCCGGTCTTCATCTCTGCGATATTGCCCTGGTGCAGGAAGATGCCGCCCTTTAGCTGGACGTCGTACGCCCGCAGACCCAGCTTGCGCTTTGCGGCTTCGCGGCAGTTGGCGAAGGCCTCGGGCAGGAGGTCGTCAAGCGTCTCGCCCTTCGCGAGGCGGGTCTTGAACTCTTCGGTCTTGGCCATCAGGCCTTCGTCGGCCAAGGCAACGAACTCTGGCTCGAGCGCATTGATCTTGGCGACCAAGGACCGGACGGATTTCACCTTTCGGTCGTTCGGAGTGCCGAAGACCTTCCGCGCAAGCGTTCCGAGACCCAGCATGTTTTCTCCGCCTGGTCGTTCCTGACAAGATCGTGTGAAGGCCGGGCCTTGCCCGCCTCAACCGCCTTCCCTAGAAGAGCCAAGAAGGGCCGAGGCGCCCTGTCCCACGCGACCTGTGCGATGTAAGGGCGCGGGGCGAAACTGTCAACGTCGCTTCGGGAAGCGGCCCTTTCAGGAGATTGTGACATGGCATTCCTTGCAAACGCAGGGCGCGCAGCGGCGCTTGGCTTCGGGCTTGCGCTGGCGATTGTCGGGCCGGTTCGGGCCGAAGGCGAAACGGCCGACACGGTAGTTGCGACGGTGAACGGAACCGACATCACGCTTGGCCACATGATCGCTCTCGGCCAAAGCCTGCCCGAGCAGTATCAGCAGCTCGGCGATGATGTGCTGTTCAGCGGCATCCTCGAACAGCTCATCCAGCAGACCGCGCTCGCCCAGACGATGGAGGGCAAGCTGACCAAGCGCGACGACATCATGCTCGAGAATGACCGCCGGGCCTATGTCTCGGGCTCGGCGCTGCGGAGCGTCGTCGACGGGGCTGTCACGGACGAGGCGATCCAGGCGGCCTATGACGCGAAGTACAAGGCGGCGACCCCGGCGACCGAGTATCGCGCCTCGCACATCCTCGTGGCCGACGAGCAGGTCGCCAAGGACCTCAAGGCGCAGATCGACGGCGGTGCGGACTTTGCTGCGCTCGCGACCGCGAACTCGACCGACGGATCGGCAGCGGGCGGCGGCGACCTCGGCTGGTTCGGCCTCGGCATGATGGTCAAACCCTTCGAGGATGCGGTGGTCGCGCTGAAGCCCGGCGAGGTCTCGGCCCCGGTCCAGACCCAGTTCGGCTGGCATCTGGTCAAGCTGGTCGAGACCCGTGCCGCCACCGCGCCGACGCTTGACGAGGTGCGCGCCGAGCTTGCCTCCGAGATCGAGCGCAAGGCGATCACGGACCATCTCGCCACGCTGACGGCGGGTGCCACCATCACCCGCGCCGAAGGGATTGACCCCGCGCTGCTTCGGTCGCAGACACTCCTCGACGAATAAACGCTCCGGGGGGACCGCATGGGAAAGACCGACTGGAAGGCCAAGGCGAAGTCGCTGAGGAAGAAAGTCACCGCCCTGCGGGCCGGGTCCGTCCCGGCAGCCAAGGCTGGAAAAGCGGTCTCGTCCCTGGCACCGGCTGCGTTTCCCGACCTTCCGCCCATCGCGGGGGCCGAGTTCGCAAGTGCCGCCGCCGGGGTCCGGTATGCGGGACGCACCGACGTGATGCTGGTGCGTCTTGCGCCGGGAACCAGCCTTGCGGGCGCGTTCACACGCTCGACGACCCGCGCCGCGTGCATCCTCGATTGCCAGGCGAAGCTCGGCGGCGACCCCGCGAGTGCGGAGGGTGCGGCGATCATTGTGAACTCGGGCAATTCGAACGCCTTCACCGGAAAGGCCGGGGTCGCGTCGGTGGCAGCCATCACGGGCGCTGTCGCCCGACAGCTTGGCCTGCCGCCCGAACGCGTCCTGTCGTCCTCGACCGGCGTGATCGGCGAGCCGCTGCCCCATGACCGGATTGTCGCCGCGATCCCCGATCTTGTCTCGGCGCTCTCGCCCGAGGCGATCGGAGACGCGGCAAATGCCATCATGACGACCGATACGTTCGCCAAAGGCGCGTTTGCGGTGATCGAGGGTGAGGGCGGGCCGATCCGCATCTCGGGGATCGCCAAGGGGTCGGGGATGATCGCGCCGGATATGGCAACGATGCTCGTCTACATCTTCACCGATGCCAAGGTAGCCCCGCCGCTGTTGCAGCGGATGGTCTCGAACCAGGTAATCGACACGTTCAACGCGATCACCGTCGATAGCGACACCTCGACGTCTGACGCGCTCATCGTTGCGGCGACGGGGCAGGGTCCGGCCGCCGAAGTAAAGCCGCGCACGACCGTTGCCAAGGTCTTCGAGCTCGCACTGCGCGACGTGATGATGGACCTCGCGCATCAGGTGATCCGCGACGGCGAAGGTGCCACGAAGTTCGTCGAAGTGCGGGTGCGCCGCGCCCGGACCGTCGAGGACGCGCACAGGGTGGCGATGTCGGTCGCAAACTCACCTCTCGTCAAGACGGCGCTGGCCGGCGAGGATCCGAATTGGGGCCGCATCGTCGCAGCCGTAGGCAAGTCCGGGGCCGAGGCGGACCGCGACCGCCTGACGATCCGCTTCGGCGACATTCTGGTGGCGAAGAACGGCTTCCGGGCCAAAAGCTATGTCGAAGCGGATGCCGCTGCGTACATGAAGCAGGCAGAACTGGTCATCACCATCGACCTCGGTCTTGGCCGCGCAAGCCGGTCGGTCTGGACTTGCGACCTGACGCATCGCTACATCGACATCAACGCCGACTATCGCTCGTGAAGCTGCTGCTCGTCTCGGCCGTTGCGCTGATCGACGCGGACGGCCGTGTGCTGCTCGCGCAGCGGCCCGCGGGCAAGTCGATGGCAGGCCTGTGGGAATTTCCGGGCGGCAAGGTCGAACACGGCGAGACGCCCGAGGCTGCACTGATCCGCGAACTGCATGAGGAACTGGGTATCGACACGTGGCAAAGCTGCCTCGCGCCGCTGACTTTCGCGAGCCACGCTTACGACGATTTCCACCTCTTGATGCCACTGTTCGCCTGCAGGAAGTGGACCGGCATCGTCACGGCACGCGAGGGCCAGACGCTTGCATGGGTCAGACCCGCACAGCTGCGCGACTATCCGATGCCGCCCGCAGACCTGCCCTTGATCCCCATTCTGCGCGACTGGCTGTGACCAGACTGTGGCAGCGCGGCCATTGCGCCATTTTTATGCTAAAATTCTACCTTCGGATGAAACTTTGTTGATGCTTTTGTAAGCCTCAGGTGAATAATCTAATCCTGTAAGGTGCTTTGGGGGGGCCATGCTAAGGACGATCACACTGGGAAGCTGCGTTTCGGTTCAGGGCTGGCTGGTCAGCCAACTATCCGATGGAAAGATTGTCGTGCGGGTAGACGAAAAGACGTTCGTCGGATTTCCGATACCGGCCTCGCGAACGGCTTGATCCGTCGCAAAGCAAAAAGGCCGGGCAGTGATGCCCGGCCTTTTCGTTTGGAGAATGGCTCAGGCGAGCCTGCGTTCGACTTCTTCGCGCTCGAAGATCTCGATCACGTCGCCTTCGCGGATGTCCTCGTAATTCTCGAAGGCCATACCACATTCCTGGCCCGAGATGACTTCCTTCACCTCGTCCTTGAAGCGCTTGAGGGTCTTGAGCGTCCCCTCGTGGATCACGACGTTGTCGCGCAGCAGGCGCACGCCTGCCGACCGACGCGCGACGCCCTCGGTGACAAGGCAACCCGCAACCTTGCCCACGTTCGAGACCTTGAAGACCTCTTTGATCTGGGCATAACCGATGAAGGTCTCGCGAACCTCTGCCTTGAGAAGGCCCGAGGCCGCCTGCTTCACGTCGTCGACAAGGTCGTAGATCACGCTGTAGTAGCGGATTTCGACGCCTTTCTGGTTGGCCGACTGCCGCGCGCTGGCATTCGCCCGCACGTTGAAGCCTATGATCGGCGCGCCCGACGCTTCGGCAAGGCCGACATCGCTGTCGGTGATGGCGCCGACGCCCGAATGCAGCACGCGGACGCGCACCTCTTCGTTGCCGATCTTCTCCATCGCCTGCAGGATCGCCTCGGCAGAACCCTGCACGTCGGCCTTCACGAGGATGGGCAGTTCCGACACGCTCTGGTCGGCCTTGGCCTTGGCCATCAGCTGTTCCAGCGTCGTCGCGGCACCGGCCGCCGCGCGCTTGTCCTTCTTCGCGTTCTCGCGGTAGAGCGCGATCTCGCGGGCCTGCGCCTCGGTCTCGACGACGTTGAGGGTGTCGCCCGCCTGCGGCGTTCCGTTCAGACCCAACACCTCGACCGGAACCGAAGGACCAGCTTCATCGACTCGCTCGCCCTTGTCGTTGATCAGGGTTCGGACCTTGCCCCACTGCTCGCCTACGACGAAGATGTCGCCGCGCTTCAGCGTTCCGTTCCGCACGAGGACGGTTGCGACCGGACCCCGGCCCACATCCAGCTTCGCCTCGATCACCGCACCCGAGGCGGCCCGCTTCGGGTTCGCCTTGAGGTCAAGGATCTCGGCCTGCAACGCGATGTTTTCGAGCAGGTTGTCCAGGCCCTGACCGGTCACGGCCGAAACCTCGACATCCAGCACGTCGCCCGACATGGCCTCGACCACCACCTCGTGCTGAAGCAGGTCGGTCCGAACTTTGGTCGGGTTGGCCGAGTGCTTGTCGATCTTGTTGATCGCAACGATCATCGGCACCTTGGCGGCCTTGGCGTGGTTGATCGCCTCGATCGTCTGGGGCATCACGGCGTCGTCCGCCGCCACGACCAGAACCACGATATCCGTCACCTGTGCGCCGCGTGAGCGCATCGAGGTAAAGGCCGCGTGGCCGGGCGTGTCGAGGAAGGTCAGCACCGCACCCGTGTCGGTCGTCACCTGATAGGCGCCGATATGCTGGGTGATCCCGCCCGCCTCGCCCGAGACGACGTTGGTCTTGCGGATTGCGTCGAGAAGGCTGGTCTTGCCGTGGTCGACATGGCCCATGATCGTGATGATCGGCGGACGTGAGACGAGCGCCTCGTCGGTATCCTGAACCTGGTCGATCACCTGTTCGACATCGCTGTCGGACACGCGCACGGCCTTGTGGCCGAATTCCTCGATCACAAGTTCGGCTGTGTCGGCGTCAATCGCCTGGTTCATCGTCACCATCATGCCCATCTTCATGAGCGATTTGACGACGTCGGCCGCGCGTTCCGCCATGCGGTTCGCAAGTTCCTGAACGACAATCGTCTCGGGCAACTGCACGTCGCGCACCATCTTTTCGGCGCGCATGTTCATGCCCATCGCCTTCTGGCGGGCCTTCTCCTGCTTGCGCTTCATCGCGGCAAGGCTGCGCGTGCGCCCGCCTTCGCCGCCCAGCGCCTCGTTGAGCGTCAGCTTGCCGGCACGGCGGTCGCCTTCGGTCTTGGCCTTTGCCTTGGCGTCCCGCTCGCGGTCCTCGCGCTCACGGTCGGTCTTGCGTGGGCTGAGGCCGGGCTTGGCCGAACCGGGCGCAGTCGCCGGGTTCGGACGGCCTGCGGCTTCGTCCGAGGTCTGAGAGCGCGACGTCGACTGCGGCTTGCCCGCGTCGGCGACACGGCTGGCGCGCACTTCTTCCAGCGCCTTGGCACGGGCCTCTTCTGCGATCTTCTCACGGGCGGCTGCGGCACGCTCGCGCTCCTGACGCTCGCGCGCCTCGATCTCGTCGCGCTTGCGCTGACGCTCTTCCTCGCGCGCAACCTCGTCGGCAGCCCGCTGCGCCGCCTCGGCGCCTTCGCGCGCCTTGGCGTTGCGGAGCGCGGCCAGACGCCGCTCCATCTCGGCATCCGAGATTCCGGCGGGGCGCTTTGACGGGTCGCCAAGATGGGATGCGCCGCCCGTGCCCGAAGTGCCCGGCGCGCCGGGTTTCGTCACGACCACGCGCTTCCGCTTCGTCTCGACGACGACGCTCTTCGTCCGGCCATGGCTGAAGCTTTGCTTCACCTGCCCGGAACGAGGGCCACCGAGGCCAAGCGGCTTCTTCCCGTCAGTATCGCTCATGCGTTCTTCGTATCCTTCGATGCGGCACCGCCGCCAATCTGCTTGCGTAGGCCGGCAAGTCTTGCGGCCTCCTCTACAACACGGTCGTTGAGTCCACCAGAAGCAAGCGCGCCGTGTATTGCATGTTCGCGACCGAAGGACAAACCCAATTCCCGGGCGGTCAGACAGCCGATGAACGTCTCTTTTCCGCCGGGCGGATGCAGCTTGGTCTTGCCACGCTCCGAACCGTCGCTGGCCTGGATCAGCGTCGCCGCCTGCCCCTTGGTCAGCCAGTCCTTGACCTTCTCGAATCCCCCAACCGCATCGCCCGCTTTCCGGGCGAGCGAGACGAGGTCGATGACCCGCCGTGCCAACTGCCGCTCGACATCGTCAACAAGCCCCTCGGGCACCGTCACGGGTGCCTTGGCGGCACGGGCGAACAAGCCTTTGGCTGCAGCCTTGGCGATCGCCTCGCGGTCGGCCACGACATAGATGCCTCGGCCCGGCAGGCGGCCCAGAACATCCGGCACCACCTGCATATCGGGACCAAGGCCGAACCTTACAAGACCCGCCTTCGGCTGGCTTTCGCCCGTCACGATGCAGCGACGCTCTGGCTCGTCCCGCTCCTTGTCCCGACCGCCGCGCGTCATGCTGCCCCCGAAGCCGCCCTCAGGCGGTCGCCTCTTCGTCTTCTTCGGTCGCGGCGTCTTCCTCGACATAGTCGTCCGCCGCTGTCGGATCGACCCAGCCCAGCATGACGCGCGCCGTCATCACCAGGTGCTGCGCCTCTTCCAGGCTCATGTCGAACTTCTCGAGCACGCCCTCGTCTTTCTTCCGCTGGCCGTTCTCGGTCGTCCAGCCGCCCGCAAGCTCCCAGTCGGCGCAGGTGGCGAAGTCTTCCAGCGTCTTGATGCCGTCGTTCGCCAGCGCTTCAAGCATCTGCGGGGTCAGCCCCTCGAAGTTGATCAGGCTGTCCTCGACGCCCATCGCAACCGCAGCCTCGAGCGCTTTCTTGTTCGCGGCCTCGAGGTTGTCGCGGGCACGGAGCTGAAGCTCGCCCGCCGTCGCCTCGTCGAAGCCGTCGATCGACAGCAGCTCGTCGAGGTCGACATAGGCCACTTCCTCGAGGTTGGTGAAGCCCTCGGACACGAGGAGTTGCGCCATCATCTCGTCGATGTCGAGCGTTTCCATGAACAGGTTGGTCCGCTCGGTAAACTCGGCCTGGCGGCGGGCGCTTTCGTCAGCCTCGGTCATGATGTCGATGTCGAGGCCGGTCAGCTGGCTGGCGAGCCGCACGTTCTGGCCGCGCCGTCCGATGGCGAGCGACAGCTGCTCGTCCGGCACCACGACCTCGATCTTGCCCGAGTCGTCGTCGATCACGACCTTCGAGACTTCGGCCGGCTGCAACGCGTTCACCAGGAACGTCGCCATGTCCTGGTTCCACGGAATGATGTCGATCTTCTCTCCCTGCAATTCGTTCACGACCGCCTGCACGCGGCTGCCGCGCATGCCGACGCAGGCACCCACCGGGTCGATCGAGTTGTCATAGCTGATAACGGCGATCTTCGCCCGGCTGCCCGGATCGCGCGCGACGGCCTTGATCTCGATGATGCCGTCGTAGATCTCGGGCACTTCCATCTTGAACAGCTCGGCCATGAACTCGGGTGCCGTGCGCGACAGGAAGATCTGCGGACCGCGTGGCTCGCGGCGCACATCCTTGATGTAGCTGCGAAGGCGGTCGCCGATGCGATAGCTTTCGCGCCCGATCTTCTCGTTGCGGCGCAGGATCGCCTCGCCGCGACCGTTGAGGTCGACGATGATGTTCCCGTATTCCTCGCGCTTGACGACGCCGTTGAGGATCTGGCCCTTGCGGTCCTTGAACTCCTCGTACTGGCGGTCGCGCTCGGCCTCACGCACCTTTTGCAGGATCACCTGCTTGGCGCTTTGGGCTGCAATCCGGCCAAGGTCGACGGGCGGCACCTCGTCGATGATCTCATCGCCGACCTTCGGGTCGGCCAGATGCGCCTTCGCGTCGGCGACGGTCATCTGCGCCTGATAGTTCTCCACGGCGTCGTCGGCGACCACGGTGCGGATACGGGCGAACTGCGCGCGGCCGGTCTTGCGGTCGATCTTGACGCGTATGTCGAGCTCGGCCCCGTAGCGCGACTTGGCGGCACGTGCGAGCGACTCTTCCATCGCCTCGATGACCAGCTCGGGGTCGATCATCTTCTCGCGTGCGACCGCCTCTGCGGTCTGGAGAAGTTCAAGCTGGTTGGCCGATGTGATCGCCATGGTCAGACTCCCGCTAAAGGTTCAGTGTTTCGCCTCGGGCACGTCGGACGCTTCGTCCTCGTCGCCCTCGGATGTTTCGATCTCGTCGAACTCGGTTTCGTCGATCACGCCGCTCGCCTTCTTCTGGCGCAGCATCTCGGCGATCAGATCGTCGGTCAGGATCAGCTTCGCATCGCTCAGCCAGTCGAACTTCAGACCGATGGTCACGGGCGCACCCGCCTCCTCGATCTCGATCAGCACCTCGTCGCCCTCGGTGCCGACGAGCTCGCCCTTGAAACGGCGTCGGCCGTCGATCAGTTCGCTCGTCTCGATCCGTGCCTCGTAGCCCTTCCACATCTCGAAGTCCTTCAGCCGCGTCAGCGGCCGGTCGATGCCGGGCGACGAGACTTCGAGCGTGTAGTTGTCCTCGATCGGGTCCTCGACATCGAGGATCGCCGAAACGGCGGTCGAGATGCGCGCGCAATCCTCGACGATGATCCCGCCTTCGGGACGGTCGGCCATGATCTGCAGCGTCGGCGTGCGGCCACCCATCAGGCGGATCCGCACGAGTTCGAACCCCATGCCCTCGATGGTGGGGGTCACGATCTCGGCCAGCCGTCGGTCGATGGCGGTCTTTGCGATCAGGTCGGACATGGGCAGGTTCCAGAAATGAAAAAACGGGCCAGAGGCCCGTCGGAGAGGTCCGGTGCGCCCCGGGTTTGGACCCCGGTGCTGCTCTGTTGAAAGTCGTATAGGCGAGGCGCCCGCCGGTTGCAACCACCTTGCTCTCTTGATCGGCGCAGGGGTGGTCACGTAATAGCGAAGACGAACTCGTCAGTGCATGTTACCGTTTTACCGACACAACCTTTCCGAGCATGGCTCGGTCTTTTCGACAGGGCCAAGCAGAAATGCCGCGACTGCCTCTCACAGGCGCAAACCCGGCGGCATCGCCAAGGCACTGGACGTCGATCCGGCTGTTGCCGGTCGTGGCGGTGCTTGTCCCGCTTTCGATCCTCGCCCTCGTCGGCTGGTTCGTTTGGCAAGCTGCTTGGCGCGAGGCGCGGTCCGAAATGGATCGGTCGGCCGAGTCCGCGGCCGAGTATGCCAAGCGCGCGCTCGAGGGATACAGCGTCACCGCCGGCCGTATCAACGACCGCCTGATGGGACTGTCGGATAAGGTCATCCTCGAAAGCCAAGGTTCGCTTCACCTCGAGGTGAAGGCAATTCTGGACGAGCAGTCACAGACCGAAGTCTCTTACGTTCTGGATCGCGATGGTTATGCCCTGCTGTCCAGCGATCTTTTTCCGGTCGTGCGGACCGTCTCGCTGGCAGACCGAGACTACTTCCAGGCCTTCCGTGTCCCCGAGCCGCCAGATATATTCATCAGCGAGACCTTCTTCGGACGCTTCGACAACCGCCTGCTGTTTTCGCTTGCCCGTCCCCGCACTCAGGGCGGCAACGATCCGTCCCCCGACGGCTTCGACGGCCTGGTCGTCGTCTCGGTCCGGCCTGCCGTACTGGCCGAAGGCTTGCGAAGCCTGCTGCCGGGGCCGACGGACAAACTGGCACTTGTCCGAACGGACGGTGCCGGGCTGAGCACGACGAACACGACCATCGCGGAACCTGTGACATTGCAGCCTGTTCCGGCTCAAAGCCCGTTCCATGCGTTTGCCCGGGCAGGCGAAGTGAGCGCGGTCTACGAATCGACTGACGTCGTAAGTGACCGACCCGCGCTTATCGCCATGCAAAAGGTCGATGGATTTCCGGTCTACGCAGTCTCCCTTCGGCCGCGATCCGTCATCGTCGCCGCCTGGTGGTCGAACATGGTCCTGTTGCTGGCCTTTGGGCTTCCCGCAACGCTGGGGCTCTTTGTACTCGCGCTTCGGGTGCGCCGCGACCAGAGCCTGCTGCGCGTGGCCAACGCAACCCTGCGCCTTGACAACGAGCTGACATCGAACCGGCTAGACCGCGCCAAGCGGTTCGGGCTTGTCGGCACGTTCGAGTTCGACCTTGCCAGCGGCATCAGCCGTCGCTCGCCCGAATACATGTCGATCCACGGCATGTCCGCCACGCCGGCCATCGAGACGCACGACGATTGGGCGCGGCGGCTGCATCCCGACGACCGCGAGCGGGCCGAAGCAGAGGTATTCGAGGCCCTCGCTGATAATGGCCCGACTGAGTACGGCCAGACTTACCGGATCGTGACAGCCGAAGGGGACGTGCGCTGGATCGCCGCGCGCGGAGAGATCAGGCGAGACGCGGCGGGGCGGGCGACGATGCTGCTTGGCGCGCATGTCGATGTGACGCCTTTGCGGACAACCGAGATCGCGCTGTCCGAAAGCGACGCACGGCTGCGGCTGGCGCAGGAGGCGATCGGGATCGGCGTGTGGGAGTTCAGGTTCAAGGGCAGGGTCCTGACCGGATCGCGCAAGTTCCTCGAGCTGGTCGGGCTGGAAAGCGGCGGTCCGAAGCTGAAGGTCGCCCAGCTGTTGTCGCGCATTCCGCGTGAAGATCGGCGGGCACTTCTGCGCGATCTCACCCGCGTCGGTGAAACGGGCGGGCTGGTCTGCGAGGTCCGCCTCATGCCGCGAGGGGCCCCGTCAGAGCAGGCGACGAGATGGATCGCCGTTCGTGCGACGATCACGACGGCGCAAGGCGATGACGGCGGAGTGATGGGTATTGCCTATGACATCACCGAGCGGAAGCGGGCCGAGGAGATGACCGCACTGATGGCCCGCGAGGTAGAACATCGGGCGAAGAACGCGCTTTCGATCGTTCTCGGTCTGCTGCGGATGACCAAGGCCGAGAACGTGAAAGACCTTGCCCAGATCCTCGATGCGCGCATCCGGGCATTGAGCAGCACGATGTCCCTGCTTGGCAGGGGCGGCTGGCTGGGTGCCGCCTTGCATGACGTCCTGCAAGAGGCAATCGTCCCCTTTGCCGGGGATGACGCCCAAAGCTGGGTAACCCTCGAAGGACCAGACCTAACAGTCGCCGTCAACGCGGCGCAGCCGCTGTCGATGGCACTGCACGAGCTTGCGACCAATGCTGCCAAGTACGGCGCGCTCTCGGTGCCGACCGGTCGCCTGCACGTCTCCTGGTCCGAGACTGACGGCCAAGTCGCAATCCGCTGGGTCGAGACGGGGGGACCGCCATTGCCCGGCCCGCCCCCGAGGCTCGGCTTCGGGTCAAGGTTGATCGCCTCGCTGTTCGAGGGGCAGCTTCATGGATCGGTCAAGAAGCATTGGAACGAGTCGGGTCTTGTGTGCGACATCACGTTCCGCCCCGGCGATCTCAATCAGAAAGACGACTCTCTGGGCGAAGCCCGTCCAGGACGCGAACAAGTTCGGCACTGATTCCCGGCTCGGACAAGGCGTGCCCCGCCATGGGGACGATGCGAAGATCGGCCTTGTGCCACCCTTGCGTCAGCCGCCAGGCGGCGGCAGGCGGACAGATCATGTCGAGGCGGCCCTGCACGATCGAGGCCGGTATATGCTCGATCCGGTGCCGCTCGCGCAGGATCCAGCCGTCACTGTCCAGAAAGCCCGCATGCTGGAAATAGTGGTTCTCGAGCCGGGCGAAGGCGCGCGCATATTCTGCGGGGCTTTCGCCGACCGGCCCGTCATGGTGGACCGAGGCGAGCGCATTCTCCCAGTTCGCCCAGATGCGGCCTAGTCGCGTCTCTTCCGGCAGGTTGCCCGAGAACAGCCTGCGGTGATAGGCGCCGATCAGGTCGTGGCGTTCGTCGGGCGGAATCGGCTCGACAAAGCGCGCCCATAGGTCGGGGAAGAACGCCCCCGCCCCGCCGCCGTAGAACCAGTCAAGCTCGGCGCGGGTCATCAGGAAAACCCCGCGCAGCACAAGGTGCGACGCCCTATCGGGGTGCCTGATGGCGTAGATCAGCGCAAGCGTGGCACCCCAGCTGCCGCCAAAGCAGATCCAGCGATCTATCCCGAGCGTGGTGCGGATCGTCTCGATATCGTCCACCAGATGCCAGGTCGTGTTCTCGTGAACGCTTGCGTGCGGACGCGAGCGGCCACAGCCGCGCTGGTCGAACAGCACGACGCGGTAGACCGCCGGATCGAAGTAGCGGCGCATTGCGGGGCTGCACCCGCCCCCCGGCCCGCCATGCAGCACCACGACCGGCACCCCCCTCGGGTTGCCGCATTGCTCGACATAGATGCGGTGACCGTCGCCCATGTCGATCACGCGCTGATCGAACGGGTCGATCGGCGGGTAGAGAAACTCGGCTGCGCGCTTTTGGCCTGATCTCTGGTCCATGACCGACCTATATACGATCAGAACGCTGCCCTGCCATGGGCGAAACCGCAAGGAGATCGTCATGTCCACCATCGACACCGCAGAAGTCGCGAAGTTCGGGGCGATGGCGGCCGAGTGGTGGGACCCGAGCGGCAAGTTCAAGCCGCTGCACATGCTCAACCCCTGTCGGCTCGACTACATCACGCGCCAGATTGCAGCCGAGTTCGACCGCGACCTTGCCGCGCCGCTGCCCTTCAGGGGTCTTCGCCTGCTGGATATCGGCTGCGGAGGCGGCCTTCTGAGCGAGCCTATGGCGCGGCTGGGGGCCGAAGTGGTGGGTGCGGATGCTGCGCCGCGCAACATTCCGGTGGCACGGTTGCACGCCGAACAGTCCGGTCTGATCATCGACTACCGCCATACCACCGCCGAGGACCTTGCGGCGGCGGGTGAGCAGTTCGATGTCGTTCTGAACATGGAGGTGGTCGAGCATGTGGCCGACCCCCTGGGCTACCTCACGGCCTGCCGCGAATTGCTGCGCCCCGGCGGGCTGATGGTCTGCTCGACCCTGAACCGCAACGCGAGAAGCTATGTGATGGCGATCATCGGGGCCGAGCACGTCATGCGCTGGCTGCCAAAAGGCACGCATGACTGGAACAAGTTCATCACCCCGGACGAGCTTTATGCCCTGCTGCGAGACGCGGGCCTCGATCCGGTCGACCGCAAGGGCATGGTGTTCAACCCGCTCGGCTGGTCGTGGAGCCTGTCGGACCGCGACCTGTCCTGCAACTACGTGACGACAAGCCTGAAGCCAGCCTGAACGGTTTACGCGGGCAGGCTTTTGCGGCACCGTTCCTTTCGACGGATGGAGGCGGATATGCGGACAGCACTCGGGATCTTGGCGTTGACCCTTGCAGGCTGTGCGCCGCAGGGCGTGGCGACCGTGCAGCTTGGCAACTCGGTCCTCTGCGGGCCGACCGAGGTCATCATGCCGTCACCTGCCGTGACGACCACGCGCCGTCTCGTCGGCGATGCGGCCTACGCCTCGACCGTCTGCGACGCCAGCCGCAGCATCGACGCAACAGGCATCGTCACGCCCATGCGGGCGGTGATCGAGTTGCCCGGCGGACCCACCACGGTGCGGGTGCGCCAGAACTTCCGCTGACCTCAATCGCTCTCGGACGACTTTGCCCAGAGGTTCAGGTCCTTTTCCTCGGAGATACGGTTGATCTCGGACAGTTCCTGGTCAGTGAACTCGAGGTTTTTGATCGCGCCGCAACAGTCGATGACCTGCTCGGGTTTCGACGCGCCGATCAGGGCGGTCGTGATGCCGCCGCTCCGCAATACCCAGGCAATGGCCATCTGTGCCAGGGTCTGCCCGCGCCGCCCGGCCATCTCATCCAGCGCCCGCACCGAGGCGAGCGCGCTTTCGGTGATGACCGCAGGGTTGAGCGATTTGCCCTGCGAAGCGCGGCTACCCTCGGGGATGCCGTTTAGGTACTTCCGGGTCAGGATGCCCTGCGCGAGCGGCGTGAAGGCGATCGAGCCGATGCCGAGTTCGGCCAGCGTATCCTTCAGCCCATCATGTTCGACCCAACGGTTGAGGATGCTGTAACTGGGCTGGTGGATCAGGCAGGGCGTGCCGAGGTCCTTCAGGATCGCAACCGCCTCGCGCGTCCGCTGCGAGTTGTAGGACGAGATGCCGACATAGCGCGCGCGGCCCGAGCGCACGATGAAATCCAGCGCGCCCATCGTCTCTTCCAGCGGCGTGTCGGGGTCGAAGCGGTGCGAGTAGAAGATGTCGACATGGTCGATCCCCATGCGGCGCAACGACTGGTCGCAGGACGAGACGAGGTACTTGCGGCTGCCCCATTCGCCGTAAGGCCCGCTCCACATCCGGTAGCCGGCCTTGGACGAGATCACCAGTTCGTCGCGGTAGCCGTGCAGATCGGTGCGAAGGATCTCTCCGAACGCCTCTTCGGCGCTGCCGGGGGGCGGGCCGTAGTTGTTTGCAAGATCGAAATGCGTGATGCCCTGATCGAAGGCCGTCTGCACGATGGCCCGCTTGGTCTTGTGCGGCGTGTCCTGCCCGAAGTTGTGCCACAGGCCGAGAGAAATCGCCGGAAGCATCAGGCCCGACCGGCCGCAGCGACGGTAGACCATCCGCTCGTAGCGGTCTTGGGCGGGGACGTAGCGCATGGGGATTCTCCTTCGGATACCGCCCAGTCATACCCCGCCGGACCGTGATCGCAAGGGCCGGGGAACCTCAGCGTGACGGGCTGCGTTGGTCTCGTGTCACATCAAAGGAGAATGATCATGGTCGACGAAAACCGTGTCGAAGGTGCCGCGAAGAACATGGGCGGCAAGATCAAGGAAGCCGCCGGAAAGCTGACCGGCGACGAAAAGCTGAAAGCGGACGGGCGCATGGATCAGGCCGAAGGCAAGGTCCAGAACGCCGTCGGCGGCGTGAAGGATGCGCTCAAGCGCAAGTGATCTGCCCGGGGCCGGTCCTTGGATCAGGCCAGACGAGCGAAGGGGGGTTGGCGAGGCTAGCCCCCCTTTTTCGTGTCAGACGTAGCGATTCCAGAGGTTCTCAAGCCGCTCCTGCCGACCCGAAACGGGCTTGGGGTCGATCCCCTTGGCAAGAACCTCGGCCGCCGCGCTTTCCAGCGTGCCAGCCAGCATTGCCTTGGCCGCGGGCGTCTCCCACCCCGCATAGCGGGCCTTGCGGTTCGCCTCGAGCTCGCCCGACTCGAGCAGCGCGGCGGCTGCCTTCAGGCCGCGCGCACAGGTGTCGAATGCGCCCACATGCGCCAGGATCAGATCCGCCGGATCAAGCGACTGACGGCGGACCTTGGCGTCGAAGTTCGTTCCTCCGGTGGTGAAGCCGCCCGCGCGTAGCACCTCGTAATAGGCGACCGCGATCTCCGGCACGTTGTTGGGAAATTGGTCCGTATCCCACCCCGACTGATAGTCGTTGCGGTTCATGTCGATAGAGCCGAACACGCCCAGCGCCGCCGCTGTCGCGATCTCATGCTCGAAGCTGTGCCCGGCGAGGATCGCATGTCCCTGCTCGAGGTTCAGCTTCACCTCTTTCTCGAGGCCGTATTTCTGGAGGAAGCCGAAACAGGTCGCTGCATCGTAGTCATACTGGTGCTTCGACGGCTCCTGCGGCTTCGGCTCGACCAGGATCGTCCCCTTGAAGCCGATCTTGTGCTTGTACTCGACCACCATGTTCAGGAAGCGACCCATATGGTCGAGTTCCTGCCCGAGGTCGGTGTTCAGCAGCGTCTCGTAGCCCTCCCGCCCGCCCCAGAGCACATAGTTCTGGCCACCCATCCGGTGCGTCGCGTCAAGGCAGCCTTTCACCGTCGCGGCGGCATAGGCGAAGACGTCGGGATCAGGATTGGTCGAGGCGCCCGACATCCAGCGACGGTGGCTGAACATGTTGGCCGTGCCCCAAAGCAGGGCCACGCCCGTCTCTTCCTGCTTGCCGAGCATGTAGTCGGTGATCTCGTCCAGCGTCCGCAGGTTCTCGGCGTAGTTGCCCTGCTCGGGGCGGATGTCGGCGTCGTGCCAGCAGTAGAACGGCACGTCGAGGATACGAAACATCTCGAAGGCCACGTCCGCCTTGATCCGCGCGTGATCCATGTCGGTCTGCGGGTGCCACGGGCGCTGGAAGGTCTGACCGCCGAAGGGATCGCCGCCCTCCCAGGCGAAGCTGTGCCACCAGGCGACGGCGAAGCGCAGATGGTCCTCCATCCGCTTGCCAAGGATGACCTCGTCCTTGTCGTAATGCCGATAGCCGAACTCGGCGTCGCTGTTGGGCCCGACATAGGTGACAGCGGGAATGTCCTTGAAGAAATCGGTCATGAAAGCGTCCTGATGGCGGTTTGCGCCGCCCGGTAGCGGGCGTGCGCGGCGTCGAATGCAGAGGTCAGCGCCGAGACGGGCTCGATCGTGCGGGCGACGGGCGGCAGTGTCGCGATCTCGGCCCCCGCCCCGGTGACGGCCATCACCGCAAGTCGCGCGGCCCCGAAGGCCCCACCGAAATCGCCCGCGACCGGAACCTGGACCGGCAGGTCGAGGGCTGTCGCGATGGCCTGAAGCCAATAGTCCGACCGAGAGCCACCGCCGACCGCGAGCAGGTGATCCAGCCGTGTCCCCGTCGCCGCCAGCGCGTCGCGGCAGTCGCGGATGGCGAAGGTCACACCTTCCAGCACGGCGCGCACGCCGCCCGCCCGATCCGTCGTATGCTCAAGCCCGAGGAAGGCCCCGCGGATCGCCGAGTCGTTCAGCGGCGTGCGCTCTCCGCCCAGATAGGGCAGGAACAGGGTCTTGTCCGGTCCCCGCAAAGGACCAAGGGCCGAGGTCAGCGAGGCCGCGCTTTCCCCGACGAGGCCCGCATACCAGTTGAGCGAGTCGGTCGCAGACAGGATCACACCCATCTGATGCCAGGTTCCCGGTAGGGCGTGACAGAAGGTATGGACCGCTGTCTCGGGTGCGGGCCGATAGCCGTCATTCGCCGCAAAAAGAACGCCCGACGTGCCGAGCGAGACGAAGGCCTCGCCCGCGCGGACCACACCGACGCCGATGCCCGACGCCGCGTTGTCGCCGCCACCGCCTGCCACCACGACCGACGCCCGCAAGCCCCAGCGGCGCGCCAGCGTGTCGCGCATCGTGCCCGACGGCTCGGACCCTTCGACGAGCCGCGGCATGTGGCTGCGCGACAGGCCCGTCGCGGTCAGCAGGTCGTCCGACCAGTCCCTCGCGCGGGTATCGAGCCAGCTTGTCCCGGCGGCATCCGACATCTCGGCAACATGCTCGCCTGTCAGCCAGAGGCGCAGGTAATCCTTGGGCAACAGGACCTTCGCCACCCGTTCCCAGATCGCAGGCTCGTGACGCTGCACCCACATAAGCTTCGGCGCGGTAAATCCGGGAAAGACGATGTTACCTGTCAGGCGCCGGAACATCGGATCGGCGTCCAAGTCGGCCGCCTCCTCGTGGCTTCGGGTGTCATTCCACAGGATGCAGGGGCGCAGCACCTCATCCCCGGCATCCAGCAGCGTCGCGCCGTGCATCTGCCCCGACAGCCCGATCCCGCGCACGTCTGCCAGCCCCTCGGCAGCAAGCTGGTCCATGACGCTTTCGGTGGCCGCAATCCAGTCGGCAGGGGATTGCTCGCTCCAGCCGTCTTGCGGGCGGCTGACGGTTAGAGGTGCCGTCGCCTCGGCCAGAACCCGCTGTGTTTCCGAGATGAGGACGCCCTTGACGCCCGACGTGCCGAGATCGAGGCCGATGAACATCACGCGGCCTTAGCCGGTTTCTTGCCCAGGATGATCATGCCAAGGATGTCGTCGTCGGTGACCTCGTTCACATTGACCGTGCCGACAAGCTGGCCATTCTTCATCACGCTGGCCCGATCGCAGAGCTTCATCACGTTGTGAATGTCGTGCTCGATCAGGAAGATGCCGAGGCCCTGACGCTTCAGTTCCTGGATCAGTTCGGAAACCATCTGCGTCTCATGCGGGCCAAGCGCCGCCGTCGGCTCGTCCATGATCAGGATCTTGGCGTTGAAGTAGACCGCGCGGGCGATTGCGACCGACTGGCGCTGGCCGCCGGACAGGGCACTTACCGGCACGCCGAACTTTCGAAAGTTGGGGTTGAGACGCGCCATGATCTTGCGGGTCTCGGCCTCCATCCGGCTGTCGTCGACGAAGCCTGCCGGGCCGGTGATCTCGCGCCCGAGGAACAGGTTCGAGGCGGCGTCGAGGTTGTCGGCCAGCGCGAGCGTCTGGTAGATCGTCTCGATGTTCTGGCTGCGGGCGTCGCGCGGATTGTTGATCTCGACCGGCTGGCCGTTGATGAAGATCTGCCCCGCATCCTTCTGATAGGCGCCCGACAGGCACTTGATCAGCGTCGACTTGCCCGCGCCGTTGTGGCCGAGAAGTCCCACGACCTCGCCGGGATAGAGGTCGATCGTCACGTGATCGACGGCCTTGATGCCGCCGAACGAGATCGAGATGTCGCGCATCTCGACCAGCGGTGTGCCCCGGTTCGTCATGGCTCGCCCCTCACTTCGATCGGCTGCGGAACAGGATGTCGAGATAGACGGCCAGCACCAGCACAAGGCCGACCACGACCTGCTGGATCGCCGCGTCGAAACCGATCAGGACCATCCCCGTCTGAAGCGACTGCATCACCAGCGCTCCCAGGATCGCGCCGTAGATCGTGCCGATACCACCCGCCAGAGACGTGCCCCCGATCACCGCCGAGGCGATGACGTAAAGCTCGTCCAGCGTGCCCAGCGCGTTGGTCGCCGAGTTCAGACGGGCCGATGCGACGATGGCCGACAGGCCCGTCAGGAACCCCATCAGCGCGAATATCTTGACCGTCATCCAGCGCGTGTTGATGCCCGCAAGCTCTGCCGCCTCGGGGTTTCCGCCGATGGCGAAGACATAGCGGCCAAAGCGCGTCCGCGTCATCAGGATGGTCATGGCGATGCCGACGGCGATCAGGATCAGCACGGGAATTGCGAAGCCGTGGCTGATGAACAGACCCTCTTCCGGCACGGTGATCCCCTCGCGCTCTGCATAGGCGGCAACGATGCCGCGCGGCCAGGGATAGGCGTTGACCAGCAGGACCGCGCCGATCACCACGCCGCAGCCAAGGATCGCAAGAAACGCTTCGGCCCACATCGGCCGCAGCGGGAACAGGTGCTTCTGGCGCTGCTTGCGCCCGTTGACGATCATCCACAGGATACCCGCACAGGCCAAGAGGCCCACGATCCAGCTTCCTGTAGCCCCGACAGAGCCGTAGGGCCCGCCGCCCAGCAGCGCGAAGGTCGAATCGACGGGCGAGATCGTCTCGCCCCGCGCCACGAGGAAGGCCGCGCCGCGCCAGACCAGCAGGCCGCCCAGCGTCACGATAAAGGATGGAATACGGCGATAAGCGATCAGCCAGCCCTGAAGTGCGCCGACGACCGTCGCCACGACAAGCCCGGCGAGGCACGCAATCAGCCAAAGCGCCGGATGGCCGAGACCAAGAAGCTTCGGCAGGGTGTAGACCTGCAGCAGGCCCATGATCATCGCGGAAAATCCGAGGATCGAGCCGACCGACAGGTCGATGTTTCGGGTGACGATCACAAGGACCATGCCCGTCGCCATGATCCCGATCGACGCGGTCTGGACCGACAGGTTCCACAGGTTGCGCGGCGTCAGGAAGGCACCGTTGCCGTTCACGATCACGCCGTAAAAATGGAAGCCCAGCCAGATCAGAAGCAGCGCACCGATCATGCCCAGAAGGCGGGTGTCGAGTTCGGTGGCCTTCAGGAAGCGACCAACCGGGCCAAGCGGCGCGTCGGTCGGGTTGGTGGAGGATGTCGTCTGGCTCATGGGACTGTCCCGGATGCGGGGTTGGCGCGAAAACCGGGTGTCCGCAAGGCGGGACCGGATCGCGAGGGCATCGGAGTGGATTGCCCCGGGCGCAGCGTCACCGCGCGCCCGGGGCCGTTCGGCTTACATGCAGGCAGCGACGCCTTCGGCCGCACCTTCACAAGCCTGTTCTTTCGAGATGTGGCCCGCGTCGATGACGACGTTCAGGTTTTCCTTGGTGACCGGGGTCGGCGCGAGGAAGATCGCGTTCATCTCGACACCCTTCTCGCCACCCGAGAACTTGACCGCGTTCGGCACGGCATCAAGCGCCGTTCCGCCTGCGAGCGCCGCTGCAATCTCGGCCGCTGCCGCACCAAGCTGACGCGAGTCCTTCCAGACCGACACGGTCTGCGTGCCGCGCGCGACACGGTTCAGCGCGGCCAGATCGCCGTCCTGTCCGCCGACCGGGATGTTCAGGCCCTGGGCCGAGAGCGCCGCAATGACGCCGCCCGCCATGCCGTCGTTCTGCGCGAGGACGGCATCGACCTCGTTGTTCGCGGCGGTCAGGATCTGCTCCATGTTCTGCTGGGCAGCTTCCGGCTTCCATCCGTCCGAGAAGGCTTCGCCGACGATGGTGATCTTGCCGGCCTCGACGTCGGGTCCGATCACTTCCATCATGCCTTCCAGCAGGAAGCCCGCGTTCGGATCGCCGGGATCGCCCTTGATAATGGCGTAGTTGCCCTCGGGGGCAGCCGCCTTGACCGTCTGGGCGATGATCGTGCCGACGCCCTTGTTGTCGAAGGTCAGGAAGAAGGCGCGCTCGTCCTCGATCAGACGGTCATAGCCGACGACCGGGATGCCCTCGGCCGCTGCCTGGTCGATCGCCGGACCGATCGCGTCCTTGTCCATCGCGAGAATGATCAGCGCATCGACGCCTTGCGTGATGAGCGCCTCGACATCCGTAAGCTGTTTGGCAGCCGAGCCCTGCGCGTCGGCCGAGACATAGGTGTTGCCCGCAGCCTCGAGCGCGCCCTTGATGGCGGCTTCGTCGGTCTTCCAGCGCTCTTCCTGAAAGTTGGACCAGCTGACGCCGACCGTCAGACCTTCGGCCAGCGCGGCCGACGAGAAACCCGCCGCCGCGACGACGGCGAGCAAAAGTGCGTTACGCATGTTTATCCCTCCCAGTGGGTGCGGCCAGCGAATGGCCGGTCCGACGATTTCGTCGACACGGCGGCAAACTGGCCGGAATAAATTCGGTTGTCAAAATAAAAATGGCAAACTGATACAGACTTGGGCTAACCTGCGGGCAGATACCGAGCCCTCGTGGCCAGAGACGGGCAACTTGTCGAAAGAGACCCCGAATTTAAGTTTGAAGGTCGAAAGAATGGCAGCGTATGGCGAGCCGCCCTTGCAAGGGCCGGGATGCGGACCCCTGATTCCTCCGCTGTCCGAAACCCTTCGGCCGCTGCGCCAGCAGGTGTTCGAGAGGGTTCGCGCGGCAGGCCTGATCGCGCGGGTGCAGGTCGCCAAGGAACTGGGCGTCAGTCCGGCCTCGGTCACGACGCTGACATCCGAACTGATCGAAGCCGGTCTGATCGAGGAACTTGCAGCCACGCGTGAGGGTGGCGAGGGGCGCGGGCGTCCCGCCGTCGCGCTGGGCGTTAGGGGGGCCGCGCATCACGTCGCAGGCCTCAAGGTTTCGGACCGGGACCTGTCGGCGGTGGTCATGGATTTCGCGGGCCGCACGCTTTCGGAACATCATGTCGAACGGCGGCCGGCGGCCCTGACGCCCTCCGAGGTCCTGGCTGCCATCGGATCGCTCGTCGATACGGCCGCCGCCAAGGCGGGGATGAAGCGCTCAGACCTGTCGGCGGTGGGTATCGGCATGCCCGGCTATGTGGACAGCCAGATCGGCCGTGTCCTCTGGTCGTCGGTCCTGACCGAACGGAACGTGGATCTCGCCACGTTGGGGTCGGCCCGGCTGGGTCTGCCGGTGTTCATCGACAATGATGCGAACCTCTGTGCGCTGGCAGAGCTTTGGTTCGGTGCGGGTCGGTCGCAGGGGGATTTCGCCGTGCTCACGATCGAGCATGGGCTCGGGATGGGCCTTGTCCTGAACCACCGACTGCACCGGGGGGCGCGCGGCCTCGGGATGGAGCTTGGCCACACCAAGGTGCAACTCGACGGCGCGCTCTGCCGCTGCGGACAGCGCGGCTGCCTCGAGGCTTATGTCGCCGACTATGCCGTAGCGCGCGAGGCGACGACCGCCCTCGACTGGACCTACAAGGAAGGCCAGTCGATGGGCGTGCTGCTGGAAAGCCTGCACGATCACGCCAAAGCCGGAAATCACGCCGCCCGCTCGATCTTCCGGCGCGCCGGACGCTACCTGGCCGTAGGACTTGCCAACGTGGTGAACCTGTTCGATCCGGGCCTGATCATCCTGGCAGGCGCGCGGATGCGGTTCGACTATCTCTATGCCGCCGACACACTTGCCGAGATGGAGGCACTGGTCCTCGATACCGGGCGTCCCCTGCCGAAGATCCAGATCAATGCGTGGGGCGACATGCTTTGGGCGCATGGGGCTGCGGCCCTTGCACTGTCGGCAGTGACCGAGGGACTACTCGCGCCGTCGCGCGACATCGCGGCCTGATCGGCGGGAACGAATCGGGCGTTCAACGGTTGACCGCCAACGCTGTTGTCAGAGGCGATTGCCGCCCGAATCGCGGCATGCCAAAGTCGGCGCGGGACGGGGGACAGCCTTGGCATCTGCAAAACTTCGCACCGCTCTGCTTGGGGCCGCCTGCGCCTGCGTCCTGAGCGGGCCCGCCTCGGTACAGGCCGCCGACGAGATCGCGTTTGTCGTACCGGACGGGTCTGAAGACCTTGTCCGCTCTCTTCGGGCGGCCTCGGCCCTGCTTGCGGCGGAAACCGAGGGGCGGACGACGAACCAGGATTATCTCGCCGCAGCGCGGGCCGAATATGGCGCCCTGATCGGTGCCCTCTACGCCCGGGGTCACTACGGGGCAGTCATCAGCATCGACGTTGATGGCCGCGAGGCTGCCAGTATTGCGCCCCTCGACGCGCCGCCGACGATCAACCGGATCGTTGTGCAGGTCGAGCCGGGTCCGGCCTATCTGTTCTCGCGCGCGGCCATCGGCCCGCTTGCGCCCAAAACAGAGCTGCCCAAAGGATATGCCGTCGGCAAGGTCGCCGAAACAGGCGTCATCCGCTCGGCCTCGCGTAGCGCCGTCGAGGGCTGGCGCGGCGTCGGATACGCGAAGGCGGCAGTCGGCGATCAGGCCCTCGTGCTGCAGCATGCGACAAACCGGATGGACGCCGAAGTCACGCTCGATCCCGGACCCCGGCTTCGGTTCGGGCGGCTGGACATCGCGGGCCAGGACCGGATGCGCGAAGAGCGCATCCGCGCCATTGCCGGTTTCCCTTCGGGCGAGGTGTTCGACCCCGAGGCGCTTGACCAGACGGCCTCGCGCTTGCGCCGGGCAGGGGTGTTCCGGTCGGTCTCTCTGGCCGAGGCCGAGACGCCCAACGCCGACGGCACACTGGACGTGCATGCCACGCTCGTCGAGGAACTGCCGCGCCGGTTCGGCTATGGGGCCGAGCTGTCCAGCCTCGACGGTCTTGATCTCTCTGCGTTCTGGATGCACCGCAATCTCTTCGGCGGGGCCGAGCGCCTGCGCTTCGACGCCGCCATCGAGAACGTGGGCGCGCAGGAAAGCGGTGTCGATTACCGGTTCGGCGTCACGCTTGAACGCCCCGCGACCTTCACGCCAGACACGCTTGTGGGCATCAGCGCCAACATCGCGCGGCTTGACGACGAGGACGAGACGATCGACCTGGCAACGCTTGGCCTGACCGCGACTCACTTTTACTCGGACCGGGTGACCCTGCGGGCAGGTGTCGAGCTCCGCGCCCAGCGCGTCACCGACCTGACCGGAGACTACGAGTTCTTCGACCTGGCCTTCCCCATCGGCACGACCTGGGATTTTCGCGACGACAAGTTCGATCCGACCAGCGGTTTCTTCCTGTCGACGTCCACCACGCCGTTCCTCGGGTTCGACGAGACGGACTCGGGTGTGCGGACGCTGTTCGATGCCCGCGCCTATCGCGGTTTCGGCGACACCCGCCCCGTCGTCTTCGCCGGACGGCTTCAGGTGGGCTCGATCTGGGGAAGCTCTCTGGAAAGCACACCGCGCGATTATCTCTTCTTCGCCGGGGGTGCAGGGTCGGTGCGGGGCCATCCGTTCCGCTCGCTGGGGGTCAACGTGCTTGACGAAGATCAGACAACCGGCGGCACACGCTATGTTGCACTTTCGGGCGAAGTCCGCGCCATGGTGACCGAGCGCATCGGCGTTGTCGGGTTCTATGATGTAGCAAGTGTCGGGGTGGACGATTTTGTCGACGATCCGCTGGGCGGCTGGCAGGCCGGGGCAGGCGTAGGCGTGCGTTACAAGACCGGGTTCGGCCCCATCCGCGTTGATCTTGCGGCACCTGTCGGTGGCGACACGGACAACGGGATGCAGCTCTATGTCGGGATAGGACAGTCCTTCTGATGCGTATCGCGCCCCTTTTCCGCGTCGTGCCGTTTCTGGCGGCGCTTACCTGCGGCCCGGCACTGGCGCAGGACGGTGATCAGGGTGTTCTGGCCCGTTTCCTGCAGGACAACCTGTCCTCGGCAGGCCGCACCGTAACGATCGACGGTTTCCGGGGCGCGCTTTCGTCGCGCGCCTCGATCGCCGAGATGCGGATTGCCGACGGCCAAGGCGTCTGGCTCACGTTGCGGGGCGTCACGCTCGACTGGAACCGCTCTGCAATCCTGCGCGGGCAGGTCGAGGTGACAGAGCTTTCGGCGCAAGAGTTGATCGTCGCGCGTCCGCCGGTCGCCGACCCGGCGCTGCCTCCGCCCGAGGCGCAGGGATTCGCCCTGCCAGACCTGCCCGTCTCGGTCAACATCGGTCGCATCGCAGCCACGCGGATCGAGCTTGGCGAGCCCGTTCTTGGCCAGGCGGTCGAAGGAACGCTCGAGGCCAGCCTCCAACTCGCGGGCGGAGAGGGCGAGACCCGTCTTACGCTGCTGAGGACCGATGACGGGCCGGTTGGCAGCGTGACACTTGAAGGCAGCTATTCGAACGAAACGCGTCTGCTGATCCTCGACCTGGACGCCCGCGAGGGTCCAGAGGGCATCGCCGCGACCGCGCTCGGCCTGCCGGGGCGGCCAGAGACGCAGCTGACCGTTGCGGGTCAAGGTTCGATCGACGACTTTGCGGCCGAGATCCGGCTGGCAACCGACGGGGTCGACCGCCTCGTCGGCAGCGTGACCGTCGCGCAGGAGGACGGTGCCCGCCGTTTCTCGGCGCGTCTGGGCGGCGACCCGGCCCCGCTGTTCCTTCCCGAACATGCCGAATTCTTCGGCTCGGATGTCGGCCTCGACCTCGACGGGCGTCGGTCTGCCGATGGCGCCCTGGACATCGAGCGGCTGGCGATCCGGACCGCAGCACTGGACCTCGACGGATCGCTATCGCTTGATGCCGGAGGGCTCCCGCAAAGGTTCGCGCTGAGCGGCGTTGTGGCCGATCCGACCGGCGCGCCCGTTCTTCTTCCCACCGGCGGACAAGAGACGCGGGTCGCCCGCGCCGAAATCGACCTGTCGTTCGACGCCAGCCAAGGCGACGATTGGACCGGGCAGGCAAGTCTGGTCGGCCTCGAGCAGGCGGATTTCGCGCTCGAACGGACTCTTCTCACAGGCTCGGGCACAATCCGCCGCGAGGCGTCGGGCAACGCGGCGACGGTCGCGCTGCGCCTTCTTGCATCAGGCATCGCACCGCGCGACCCCGACCTGGCAAGGGCAATCGGACCGGCCGCGACGGGAAGCATCGTGCTGGACCTCCAGCAGGGCACCCCGCTTCGACTGTCGGACGTGGTGCTTCAGGGCGACGACTACTCGATCCACACGCAGGGGCAGGTCGGCGGGCTTGCCTCGGGGATCGAGATTGACGGACGGATCGAGGCCGAGGTTGCGGACCTTGCCCGCTTCTCCGGGCTGGCGAATCGTCCGCTGGGCGGGCGTGCCTCGTTTCAGGCCGAGGGACAAGGCAGCCTGCTGGGCGGCGCTCTCGACCTCGTGGGCACAGTCGAAGGCCAGGCGATCCGGGTCGGTCAGCCGCGGCCTGGCCCACCGCAAGATTACGCGCCGTCGCCTCAAGCGTGACCGCACCGGCCTCTGGGGTGCCTGTGAAGCCTGCATTACCTGTCAGGCTTCCCCGGAACTGCGGTCCGAGCACGCCGAGGTCGTCG
>JANPJD010000112.1:0-9233 GCA_031425325.1 Rhodobacterales bacterium
AACATGAAGCAGAAGAAGGCCGCCACCCCGATCCCGCTTGCGATCAGCGGCATGAAGATGCGGATGAAGAAGCGGGGGAAGCTGTAGCCGTCGATATAGGCCGTCTCGTCGATCTCCTTGGGGACGCCGCGCATGAACCCCTCTAGGATCCAGACCGCCAGCGGCACGTTGAACAGGCAATGCGCCAACGCCACCGCGATATGCGTGTCGAACAGCCCGACCGATGAATAAAGCTGGAAGAACGGCAGCGCGAAGACCGCAGGCGGGGCCATCCGGTTCGTCAGCAGCCAGAAGAAGAGGTGCTTGTCGCCCATGAAGCTGTAACGGCTGAAGGCATAGGCCGCAGGCAGGGCCACCGTCAGCGAGATGACCACGTTCATCGTCACGTAGATCATCGAGTTGACGTAACCCATGTACCAGGACGGGTCTGTCAGGATCGTCCGGTAATTCGCGAAAGTCAGGTCGCGCGGCCAGAGCGTAAAGCTCGACAGGATCTCGGTGTTGGTCTTTAGGCTCATGTTCAAGAGCCAGTAGATCGGCAAGAGCAGGAACAGGATGTAAAGCACCATGACCACCGCCGCGCCCTTGACGCGCGGCATGGCACGCGTCCGGATGGCAGTGCGGGAGAGCGTTGCGTCGGCCATCAGCGCTGATCCTCGCGGTCGAAAGCGGTCATCACGGTGTAGAAAACCCAGGAGACCAGCAGGATGACAAGGAAGTAGAGGATCGAGAACGCCGCCGCCGGCCCGAGGTCAAACTGCCCGATCGCCATCTTCACAAGGTCGATAGACAGGAACGTGGTTGCGTTGCCGGGGCCGCCGCCTGTCAGCACGAAGGGCTCGGTGTAGATCATGAAGCTGTCCATGAAACGCAGCAGGATCGCGATCAACAAGACACCCTTCATCTTCGGCAACTCGATGTAGCGGAAGGTCTTCCAGCGACTCGCCTGGTCGATCTTGGCGGCCTGGTAATAGGCCTGCGGGATGGACTGCAGCCCCGCATAGCACAGCAGCGCCACGAGCGATGTCCAGTGCCATACGTCCATCACGATAATCGTCGCCCAGGCGTCGAAGGCGTCGCTCGTGTAGTTGTAGTCCACCCCGAGCGCGGCCAGCGTATGGCCCAGCAACCCGATGTCGACCCGCCCGAAGATCTGCCAGATGGTGCCCACCACGTTGAACGGGATCAGCAGCGGCAGGGCCATCAACACCAGGCAGACCGAGGCCCACGCGCCTTTCTTGGGCATGTTCAGCGCGATGAAGATGCCCAGCGGCACCTCGATCGCAAGAATGATCCCCGAGAACAGGACCTGCCGCCAGAAGGCGTCCCAGAGGCGGTCCGATGTGATCATCTCTTCGAACCATTCGAGCCCGGCCCAGAAGAACTCGTTGTCGCCGAACGTGTCGTTGACCGAGTAGTTCACCACCGTCATCAGCGGCAACACGGCCGAGAAGGCCACAAGCACCAGCACCGGCAGCACGAGGAACCACGCCTTCTGGTTGACGGTCTTGTCCATCAGGCGGCCTTTCCGATTTGCGCGCCTTGCGGGCGCACGCGCCAGTCGTCGGCATAGACGAGCACATGGCCCGGTTCGAACACAAGCCGCGTCATCTCGGGCGAGACCGAAACGCCTTCGGGCAGGATTGCGTTGACGGCGACACCCGCGACCTCGGCCCGCACGATCCGGTGGCGGCCCACATCCTCGATCCGCCGGATCGTCGCGGGCAGGCCCTCGGTCGCGGACAGCCGAACGAATTCGGGGCGCACGCCGATCTGCACGCGGCCCGTCGGCTCGCCGTAGGCTGCACCCAGCGGCACCGCCTGCCCCGCAACCTGCGCCACCGCGCCATCGACTTTCGCATCGAGCAGGTTCATGCCCGGCGAGCCGATGAAATATCCCACGAAGGTGTGCGCGGGCGTCTCGAACAGCTCTTCGGGCGTGCCCATCTGAACGACACGGCCATCATACATCACCACCACCTTGTCGGCGAAGGTCAGCGCCTCGGTCTGGTCATGCGTGACGTAGATCATTGTGTGGCCGAACTCGCGGTGCAGCGATTTCAGCTGGGTCCGCAACTCCCACTTCATGTGCGGGTCGATCACGGTCAGCGGCTCGTCGAACAGGATCGCGTTCACGTCCTCGCGCACCATGCCGCGCCCGAGGCTGATCTTCTGCTTGGCGTCGGCGGTCAGCCCCCGCGCCTTGCGGTCGAGGTTGCCCTCCATCCCGATCATCGCCGCGATCTGGTTCACGCGCGCCGAAACATATGCGGCGTCCATGCCTCTGTTCCGCAACGGGAAAGCCAGATTGTCCCGCACGGTCATCGTGTCGTAGACGACCGGAAACTGGAACACCTGTGCGATGTTGCGCTCGGCGGTCGCGGCCAGCGTCACGTCACGCTCGCCGAACAGGACGCGCCCTTGGCTGGGGTGCACGAGGCCCGAGATGATGTTCAGCAGCGTGGTCTTGCCGCAACCCGACGAGCCCAGAAGCGCATAGGCCCCGCCATCGTCCCAGACGTGATCCATTTCCTTCAGCGCAAAGTCCGCCTCGCTCTTGGGCTGCGGCAGGTACGAATGCGCGAGGTTCGACAGCGTGATGCGGGCCATTCGTCCCTCCTCAGGCCGCGACGGCGTAGGCGGCGGGTGCCACCAGCGCGCCGTCCTCGGCAAAGACATAGACATGCGCCGGGTCAAGCCAGACGGTCAGGTCCGCCCCGGTCTTGATGTCATGCACGCCATGCACCAGGCCCACCCAGCGGTCGGGCCCATGGGTCAGGTGCAGGAAACTTTCCGACCCGGTGATCTCGGTCACGACGACCGTGCAGGGAAAGGCCACCGCCCCCGGCCCGCTCGAGCCGAGCGTCAGATGGTTCGCCCGGAACCCCGCCCGGTAGCGACCGTCGCGCAGCCCTGCGAACGCGCCCAAGGCAGGCACCGGGGCCGCATCGCCCAGCCGCACCGTGCCACCCTGCACCGTCAGCTCGAGGAAGTTCATCGGAGGGTCCGAGAACACCCGCGCCGTAATCGCATCCTGCGGGTTGCGATAAACCTGTGGCGTCGACCCGAACTGCGTCACCCGGCCCTCCCACAACGTCGCCGTGTTGCCGCCCAGCAGCAGCGCTTCTTCCGGCTCGGTCGTCGCGTAGACGAAGATCGCGCCGGAAGCCTCGAAAATCCGGGGGATTTCCGCGCGCAACTCTTCGCGCAGCTTGTAGTCGAGGTTCGCCAGCGGCTCGTCCAGCAGCACAAGCCCCGCGCCCTTCACCAGCGCCCGCGCCAGCGCGCAGCGCTGTTGCTGGCCGCCCGACAACTCCAGCGGGCGACGCTGCAAGAGGGGCGTCAGCTTCATCATCTCGGCGGTCTGCATCACAGCCCGGTCAATCTCGGCCGCACTCTTGCCCATCAGCCGCATCGGCGAGGCGATGTTGTCGTAGACGCTCATCGAGGGGTAGTTGATGAACTGCTGGTAGACCATGGCGACCTTGCGGTCCTGCACGCGCATCCCCGTCACATCCGCGCCGTTCCAGATGACGCGCCCCGCCTGCGGCACGTCGAGCCCTGCCATCAGCCGCATCAGCGTGGTCTTGCCCGACAGGGTCGGGCCCAGCAGCACGTTCATCGTCCCGCGCGACAGCGTCAGGTCGGTCGGATGCACATGCACCCGCCCCGCCACGACCTTCGAGACGCCCGCAAGCTCCAGCGTCATGCCCGATCTCCCGCCGAACAAACCGTCATTCCGCCGCCGCCCGATCCTGCGCCTGCGCCATGAAGGCGTCGAGCGCCGCGATGTCTTCGCCCGTCAGGCGCAACCCCAGCTTGCTGCGCCGCCAGACCACGTCCTCGGCCGTGCGCGCATATTCCCGCGTCATCAGCCAGCGCACCTCGGCCTCGGTCAGCGAGGCGCCGAACGACCGGCCAAGATCGCCAGCAGCCTTTGCCCCGCCAAGGACCAACGGCGCCTCGGTGCCGTAGGCCCGGACCAGCCGGTTCGCCCAGGCATGATCGAGGAAGGGATGGTCGCGCATCAGGCCTTCGACCAGCACCGACACCCCGTCGACCGGAAAGTCGCCGCCAGGCATCGCGACACCGGCCGTCCAGGGCGCCCCCGCCGCCGGAAAAACGGACCCGAGTTTCTCAAGCGCCGATTCGGCCAGCCGCCGATATGTGGTGATCTTGCCGCCAAAGACGTTCAGCAAGGGCGCACCGCCCGTATCGAGGCTGAGCACATAGTCGCGCGTCGCCGCCGTCGCGGTCTTGGCCCCGTCGTCATAGAGGGGCCGCACCCCCGAATAGGTCCAGACGATATCGTCGCGCGTCACCGGACGCTCGAAATAGCGCGAGGCGAAGGCGCAGAGATAGTCCTGCTCCTCGGGCGTGCAGACCGCCTCGGACGGCTTGCCCTGATGGTCCTGATCGGTCGTGCCGATCAGCGTGAAATCCCGCTCGTAGGGGATCGCGAAGATGATCCGCCCATCCTCGCCCTGAAAGAAGTAGCATTTGTCGTGGTCGAAGAGCTTGCGGGTCACGATATGGCTGCCGCGCACCAGCCGGACGCCCTCGGTGGAGTTCAGACGCAGCGTGCCGCGCATTACCTCCTCTACCCAGGGTCCCCCGGCGTTCACCAGCGCCCGCGCCTCGACCACCTCGCGCCCCGCGCCCTCATGCTCGACCGTCACGCGCCACAAGTCTGCACCACGATCCGCCGAGACGACCTTGGTGCGCGTCATGATCCGCGCGCCCCGCGCCTCGGCGTCGCGCGCGTTCAGAACGACGAGGCGCGAGTCCTCGACCCAGCAATCGGAATATTCATAGGCATGCGTGAAGCGCTTCTGCAGCGGCGCGCCCGCTGGATCGCGCCGCAGATCGACCGTCGATGTGCCGGGCAGGATCGCCCGCCCCCCGAGGTTGTCGTACAGGAAAAGACCCAGCCGGATCAGCCAGGCCGGGCGTCGCCCCTTCATCCAAGGCATCAGCGTGTTGAGAAGACGCGAGGTCGGCGTTTGCCCCTCGAACCGCATGTCAGGATGATAGGGCAGTACGAAGCGCATCGGCCACGAGATATGCGGCATTGCGCGCAACAGCGTCTCGCGCTCGATCAGCGACTCGCGCACCAAACGAAACTCGAAGTACTCGAGGTATCGCAGCCCGCCGTGAAACAGCTTCGTCGAAGCGCTCGACGTGGCCTGCGCGAGGTCGCCCATCTCGGCCAGCGTGACCGACAGGCCCCGGCCTGCGGCGTCGCGGGCGATCCCGCAACCGTTGATCCCGCCGCCGATCACGAAAAGATCGACCGGGCCGCTGATGGCCGAATGCGTCGCCACGTTTGTCCTCCCCGACGATGTCACGTTGCGACTTATGACCGCTTTGTGTCAACGCCGATTTTCGTTTTTGTTCGCTTTTGACCGAAGACCGCAAATCAGCGTCACCATTTCAGCCCTTTTCGCTGCGATGCAGCGCCGCCTCGCTTGTCTCATCCGCCCCTTGACCAACGCCAATTGTCCCTCCTAGATCGCGTTGGTGACGGGACGGACCGGCCCGAAGGAACCCCTGCGTGGCGCTAAATTTCCGCCAGACCGAGATTCTGGACCTTGCCCGCAGCGAGGGGCGCGTCCTTGTCGAGGATCTGGCCGAGCGGTTCGGTGTCACGCTTCAGACGATCCGACGCGACCTCACCGACCTTTCCGATGCAGGCCTCCTTGACCGGGTCTATGGCGGCGCGGTGCTGCGGACGGGCGTGTCGAACATCGGCTATGCCGAACGCCGCCGCCTGCATGACACCGCCAAGTCGGCCATCGCGCGTACCTGCGCCGCCGCGATCCCGGACAATTCCTCGCTCTTCATCAATATCGGCACGACGACCGAGGCGGTGGCTCACGAACTGCTGGCGCACCGCAATCTGACCGTCGTCACCAACAACATGAACGTGGCCAACATTCTTGTCGCCAACGAAACCTGCGACATCATGGTTGCGGGCGGCGTGCTGCGGCGGTCCGATGGCGGTCTTGTGGGCGATCTGACGGCGCAGTTCATCGAGCAGTTCAAGGTCGATTTCGCGATCATCGGGGCCTCGGCGCTCGACGCGGACGGCGATCTTCTCGACTTCGACCTTCAGGAGGTGCGTGTCAGTCAGGCCCTTATCCGGCGCGCGCGGCGCACCTACCTCGTGGCTGACGCCTCGAAGTTCAGCCGCTCGGCCCCGGTCCGCATCGCCTCGCTGCGCGAGATCGACGGCTTCTTCACCGACCGCCCGCTGATCCCCGATCTTGCAGGCCAATGCAGCGCCTGGGGCACCACGGTCCATCTGCCGACCGAGGGCGGCTGACCGACCTAAGTCCATCCATCTTTGCCGAAGTGTCCCGCCGGAGGCTCCGCCCGTGCCACCCGCGCCACGATGACGGTCGGCATCCCCCGCTGCGTAGACCGCTCGATGCCCACAAGATGGCACTTCCTTCGCCGGCGTTGACGCCACGCCGCAGTGTGCGGCCGCGTCGCCCGTCCTATATGCAATAGACCCAAGGACCGACCCGCCATGCTGCTGACCTTCGACCGCGTGACCAAGACCTATCCGACCGGCGAAGGGCCGCTGCGTGTGCTCGACGGCATCGACCTCGACCTCGACGCCGGGCAGGCGCTTGCCCTAACGGGTGAGTCCGGCAGCGGCAAAAGCACGCTCCTGCACCTCGCCGCCGGTCTCGACACCGCCGATAGGGGCGCTGTGCGGCTTGACGGGACCGACCTTACGACAGCGACGGATAAGACGCGCGCCGCCCTTCGGCGCGGCACGGTCGGCCTTGTGTTCCAGCAGTTCAACCTCATCCCCTCGCTCGACGTGGCGGCCAACCTCGCCTTCCAGGCCCGTCTCGCCAGGCGGCACGACCCCGACTGGACGGCGACACTCGCGCGCGACCTCGGCCTCGCGGCCCTGCTCGACCGTTACCCCGAGCAGCTTTCGGGCGGGCAACAGCAGCGCGTCGCCATCGGACGCACGCTGGCCGCGCGGCCGCGCCTCGTGCTCGCCGACGAGCCCACCGGCAATCTCGACGAGGCGACGGGCGACGCGGTCCTCGACCTCATGCTGGGGCTGGTCCGCTCGACCGGCGCATCGCTTCTGATGGTCACCCATTCGACCCGCCTCGCCGAACGGCTCGACCGGCGCGTCCACCTCGCAGGGGGCCGGATCGCATGAGTGTCGCCTTCGCGGCCCTTCTGTCGCACTGGCGCAGGCACCCCGTGCAGGCGGCGATGCTCGTGCTCGGCCTCGCACTTGCGACCGCGCTCTGGTCGGGCGTGCAGGCGATCAACGCCGAGGCGCGGGCAAGCTACGACCGCGCGGCCTCGACACTTGGGCAGGACAGGATGCTGCGGATCCTGCGCGCCGATGGCCAGCCCCTGACGGATGCCGATTTCGTGGCCTTCCGCCGCGCCGGGTGGACCGTCTCGCCCGTGCTCGAGGGCAGGCTCGAGGCAGCGGGCCTGCGCCTCCTCGGGGTCGAGCCGCTGACGCTGCCCGACGGGGCCGCCCCCGCGACGGTTGAGGGCGATGACGTCACCCGCTTCATCGGCGGGGACGGGCTTCTCGTCGTCGCCGCCGAGACCGCCGCCCGCCTCGAGGGCCAGGCGCTCCCGCCGCTGCGGATCGACGACGCGCTGCCGCCCGGAACGGGCCTGACCGACATCGGCGTCGCCCAGCGCCTGCTTGGGGCCGAGGGCCGGATTTCGCGTCTGATCCTTCCGCCGGGGGCCGAGCGCGGAGACCCCGCCGCCGTGGTGCCCGGCACCGTGCTGCGCGCGCCTGACACGGGCAGCGACATCGCGCGTCTGACCGACAGCTTCCATCTCAACCTTACCGCCTTCGGCTTTCTCGCCTTCGCGGTGGGGCTCTTCATCGTCCACTCTGCCATCGGCCTTGCGTTCGAGCAGCGCCGCGCGATGTTTCGCACGCTGCGGGCGCTCGGGCTTTCAGCGTCGTCGCTGACCGGCCTTTTGCTCGCCGAGCTTCTGGCGCTCGCCCTTGTCGCGGGGGCAATCGGCGTCGGCCTCGGCTACCTCGTCGCGGCGGCCCTTTTGCCTGACGTCGCGGCGACGCTGCGCGGTCTTTACGGGGCCGAGGTGCCGGGCACGCTGGCACTTCGGCCCGGCTTGTGGGCGGCGGGGCTTGCCATCGCGGTTGCGGGCACCCTCGTCGCGGCGGCGCAAAGCCTGTGGCAGGTGGCCCGGCTGCCGCTGCTGGCCCCGGCGCAGCCGCGTGCCTGGGCGCGAGCGCGCGCGGCGACAATGCGCGCCCAGGCGGCGGGCGGGGCGGCGCTCTTTGCGGTGGCCCTCGGCCTCGTCCTGTTCGGGCGCGGCCTCTGGGGCGGCTTCGGCGCGCTCGCCGCCCTCCTGCTCGGGGCGGCGCTGCTTTTGCCCCTTGCGCTCGCCGGGGCCACATGGCTCGGCCAGCGCCTGTCGCAGGGCGTCCTCGCGCAGTGGTTCTGGGCCGACACGCGCCAGCAATTGCCCGGACTCTCGCTTTCGCTCATGGCGCTTCTGCTGGCGCTCGCCGCCAATGTCGGCGTCGGGACGATGGTGTCGAGCTTCCGGCTCACCTTCACCGGCTGGCTCGACCAGCGCCTCGCCTCCGAGCTTTACGTCTCGGGCCGGACCGGGGCCGAGGCGGCCGCGATGGCCGACTGGCTTGGTCCCCGCGCGGATGCGGTGCTGCCAATCTGGAACGCCGAGACGCCCCTCTTCGGCCGCCCGGCCGAGGTCTACGGCGTCGCAGACCATGCGACCTACCGAGACAACTGGCCCATGATCGAAGCGATCCCCGACGTCTGGACCGAGGTCGCCTCGGGCCGTGGCCTTCTCGTGAACGAACAGACCTGGCGCGGCGAGGGCCTGCAGCTCGGCGATCCGGTAGCCCTGCCGGGCGGCGCCCTGCCGGTCGTTGGGGTCTACTCCGACTATGGCAATCCCAAGCCCCAGGTGCTGGTCTCGCTCGGCACGCTCGACGCACGTTTCCCAGACGTTCCCCGTCTGCGCTTCGCCGTCCGCGTCGACCCCGCCCGGGCCAAGGCGCTGGCCGCCGACCTAACCCGCCAGTTCGACCTGCCCCCCGAGGCGGTGGTCGACCAGGCAAGCCTCAAGGCCCTGTCGCTCGACATCTTCGAGCGGACCTTCACGGTCACCGCAGCTCTCAACGTGCTGACCCTCGGCGTCGCGGCACTCGCGATGTTCGCGAGCCTCCTGAC
>JANPJD010000113.1:0-6521 GCA_031425325.1 Rhodobacterales bacterium
GCACGGGGACTGGCTGCCCGACTGGCTCCGCCCCCGCAAGGCCGCCTGAGCCCGACCCTCTCCCCCGCTCACCGTCCCGAAAGCCGCAATGACCGACCATCCTGTCTTCCCCGATCTGGCCGAACGATCCGTCTTCGTGACGGGCGGAGGGTCTGGGATCGGGGGCGCCCTGACCGAAGCCTTCCTCCGGCAAGGCGCCCGCGTCGCCTTCGTCCAGCGCTCCGACGCCAGCGGCTTTTGCGACGACATGGAGTCGCGAACCGGCAACCGGCCGCTTTTCCTGCCTTGCGACATCACGGATACAGCGGCGCTGCGGCAGGCGTTGACGACCGCCGGGGATCAGCACGGACCGATCCGCGTGCTGGTCAACAACGCCGCCGACGACGCACGTCACGAGACGCTTGCGATCGACGAGGCCTTCTGGGACCGGTCGCTTGCGATCAACCTGCGGAGCTACTTCTTTGCCGCGCAGGCGGTGATCCCCGGAATGCGGGCGGCGGGCGGCGGCTCGATCGTCAACTTCTCGTCGATCAGCTACATGATGGCCGACACGGGTTATGCCCCTTACATTGCCTCGAACGCCGGCATCACCGGCCTGACCCGGACGCTGGCGCGAGAGTTCGGGCCGGACCGTATCCGGGTCAACGCCATCGCGCCCGGATGGGTGCTGACGCAGAAGCAGAAGGACCTGTGGGTCACTCCAGAGGCGCTTGCTGCTCATGTCGACCGTCAGGCACTGAAGGACACGCTGGCCCCCGAGGACATGGCGGGGGGCGTGCTGTTCCTTGCCTCCGGCGCCTCGCGCATGATGACGGGACAGGTCATGGTCATCGACGGTGGCGTGGTGGTGACCGGATGACCGGTCAGTCCGTCACCGCCGACTGGATTGCCGTCGACTGGGGCACCAGCAACCTTCGCGCCTATGCCATGTGCCCTGAGGGGTGCCGCGCCGAGGCGACTTCCGATGACGGGATGGGCACGCTGACGCCGGATGGGTTCGAGCCCGCCCTTCTGCGACTTGTCGAGCCTTGGCTTCTGCCCGGGCGCAGGATGCAGGTGCTCGCCTGCGGGATGGTGGGCAGTCGGCAGGGCTGGCTGGAAGCACCCTACCGCGCCGTCCCCTGTCGCCCGCTGGCGGCCGATGGGCTTGTGCCCGTCGCCACACAGGACACCCGCATCGCGGTCCGGCTGGTGCCTGGCTTGCGTCAGGACCGGCCCGCCGACGTCATGCGCGGCGAGGAGACGCAGATTGCGGGCGTGCTTGCGCTAGAGCCGGGCTTTGACGGAGTTCTCTGCCTGCCTGGCACCCACTCGAAATGGGTCCACATCAGTGCGGGCGAGGTCGTCAGTTTCCAGACCAGCATGACGGGCGAATTGTTCGCGCTCTTGTCGGAACACTCGGTTTTGCGGCACGGCATGCAGGCCGATGGCTTCGACGATGCGGCGTTCGACGCGGCCGTCGCAGATGCGCTGTCGCACCCCGAGCGGATCGGGGCGCGCCTGTTCGCGCTGCGGGCCGAGAGCCTTTTGGCGGACCTGCCGCCTGTGACGGCGCGATCCCGCCTGTCGGGCCTGCTGATCGGACTGGAGCTGGCGTCGGCGCGCGCGTATTGGCTGGGCCAGCCCATCATTCTTGTGGGCGCCGAGGCGCTTTCCGGACACTACCATCGGGCCCTCGCCGCGCAAGGTGCGTCCGCGCGGCAGATGTCCGCGCGCGAGACAGTCCTCGCGGGGCTGACAGCCATCTACCATGACGCAGGAGATCTTCCGTGACCCGCAAGCTTATCGCGATCCTGCGTGGCATCACGCCCGCCGAAGTGCCTGCCGTCACCGAGGCGCTGATCGAGGCCGGTATCACCCGGATCGAGGTGCCGTTGAACTCGCCCGAACCCCTTCGCAGCATCGAGACGATGGCGCGGCGCTACGGCGCACAGGCCATGATCGGCGCGGGGACGGTGCTGACCATCGCGCAGGTCGCCGACGTAAAGGCTTCAGGCGGGCAACTGGTCGTGTCCCCTAACTGCGATGTCCATGTGATCGCGACCACGAAGACGGCGGGCATGCTGAGCTACCCGGGGGTTTTCACTCCGACCGAGTGTTTTGCGGCACTGGGTGCAGGCGCGGACGGGCTGAAGTTCTTTCCGGCCTCGCTGATCGGGCCAGAGGGGGTCAAGGCGATGCGCGCCGTCCTTCCGAAAAGCGCCGAGGTCTACGCCGTCGGCGGTGCCGGGCCTGCGAACTTTGCCGACTGGTGCCGCGCCGGGGTGAACGGCTTCGGCATCGGGACGGCGCTTTACACGCCTGGATTGTCCGCAGGCGAGGTCGCATCCCGCGCAACCGCGATCGTGCGCGCCTATGACGAGACATTGGCATGAGCACGATCTTCGATGCCCGGCGGTGCGAGCTTGGCGAGGGGCCGCTTTGGCACCCCGGGCGCGACCAGCTGTTCTGGTTCGACATCCTCGGCAAGCGCCTGCTGAGCCAAGGCGAGGAAGGCCCGCAGGAATGGCATTTCCCCGAGATGGTTTCGGCCGCCGGATGGGTGGATGCAGACAGCCTGCTGATCGCCTCGGACCGGGCGCTCTTCCGCTTCGACCTTCCAAGCGGCATCCGGCAAGATGTCTGTCCGCTCGAGGCCGACAGGCCAAAGACACGCTCGAATGACGGTCGCGCCGATCCCCACGGCGGGTTCTGGATCGGCACGATGGGACGGTCTGCCGAACAGGGCGCAGGCGCGATCTATCGCTGGTACCGGGGCGAGTTGCGAAAGCTCTACCCGGGCATTTCCATCCCGAACTCGATCTGCTTCACACCCGACGGGCGGATGGCGCATTTCTCGGACAGCGCGACCGGCCGCGTGATGCGTGTGGCACTCGATGCCGAGGGCTGGCCCTCTGCTGAACCAGAGGTCTTCCTCGACCTGACCGGATCGGGCGGCGAGCCCGATGGGGCCGTCATCGACGAAAGTGGTGCCCTCTGGCTTGCCGAATGGGGCTTAGGGCGGGTCGTCGCCTACGCGCCCAACGGATCGGTGATCGAGACCGTTTCGACCCTCGCAAGCCAGACCAGCTGCCCGGCCTTCGGCGGCCCGGGGCTCGCCACCCTGTACATGACGTCGGCGATGCAGGGGCTGTCCGCCGAAGCGCGCGCGCATGAGCCGCAGTCCGGCATGACGTTTTCCACGCCTGTCAGCGCACGCGGGCAGCACGAGCACCGGGTGATCCTGTGACCTTCAAGCGCACGTTGGGCGTCTGCTACTATCCCGAGCATTGGGACGAGGCCAAATGGGCCGAGGACGCGGCCCGCATGAAGACCCTTGGACTGACATGGGTCCGCATCGGCGAGTTCGCCTGGAGCCGGATGGAGCCCGAGCCGGGACGGTTGGACCTCACATGGCTGGACCGCGCGATCCGCACACTGGGCGAGGCCGGCCTGACCGTCGTGCTGGGCACGCCGACCGCGACGCCCCCGCGATGGATGCTGACGAAGCACCCCGACATGCTGGCGCTTGACCGCGACGGCAAGCCTCGCGGCTTCGGATCGCGGCGGCACTACTGCTTCAGCCATCCGGGCTACCGGGCCGAGTCCGCCCGGATCGTCGGCATCCTTGCCGAGCGTTATGGCCGCAACCCGCATGTGGGCGCCTGGCAGACGGACAACGAATACGGCTGCCACGAAACGGTGCTCAGCTATTCACCTGCCGCGCGACACGCCTTCCGCGACTGGCTCGCGCAGCGCTACCAAAGTCCGCAGGCCCTTAACCGCGCCTGGGGCAACGTCTTCTGGTCGATGGAATACGGCTCGTTCGACGAGATCGACCTGCCGAACCTGACGGTGACAGAGCCGAACCCCTCGCACGTCATGGCGTTCCGCCGCTTCGCCTCCGACGAGGTGGCCGCCTACAACCGGATTCAAACCGACATCATCCGTCGCCACTCGGACTATCCGATCGCGCATAACTACATGGGCCAGGTGACAGAGTTCGACCACTTCAAGGTCGGAGCCGACCTCGACATCGCAAGCTGGGACAGCTATCCGCTCGGCTTCCTGTCGGACCGTCTTGCGGTCACGCCCGAGCACAAGCTGCGCCACCTGCGGCAGGGCGATCCTGACATGCAGGCTTTCCACCACGACCTTTACCGGGCCGTCGGCCGGGGTCGCTGGTGGATCATGGAACAGCAGCCGGGGCCGGTGAACTGGGCTCCGTGGAACGCCGATCCCCTGCCCGGAATGGCCCGCCTCTGGGCCTGGGAAGCCTTCGCGCACGGGGCCGAAGCGGTCTGCTATTTCCGCTGGCGGCAAGCGCCCTTCGCGCAAGAGCAAATGCATGCGGGCCTTCTGCGCCCCGACTCGGTCGCAGCCCCGGCCCATGACGAGATCGCCGAGGTTGCCCGCGAACTGGCCGATATGCCGGCGGCCGAGACCGGACGCGCACCGGTCGCCATGGTCTTCGACTATGTTAGCGCCTGGGCTTGGGATACACAGCCACAGGGCAAGGATTTCAGCTACTTCCGACTGATGCTCGAGATGTACAAGGGCCTTCGCAGGCTTGGCCTGTCGATCGACATCGTCGCGCCCGACGCCGACATACAGGCCTATCGTCTGGTTCTCGTGCCCGGGATGATGACGATCCCGCCCACACTGCTCGACGCCCTTGCGGCGCGCGAAGGTGTGTCGATGATCGGGCCGCGTAGCAATTCAAAGACGGCGGAATTCGCGATCCCCGTGCCGCTGCCCCCAAACCTTCCGGGCCTCGATTGCCTCGTCTCTCGCGTGGAAAGTCTGCCGCCGGACGCGTTCGTCTCGTTGCAGGGCGGCGGCGCGTTCCGTCATTGGCGCGAGCGGCTGGAAGGCGCGGGCGAGGTGGTGGAGCGGACAACCGACGGGCATCCTGCGATCATGGCTGCAGGCGGCCTTCGCTATCTCGGCGGCTGGCCGGACGAAGCGGCGCTGCATCGCATTCTTGTGGGGATGTGCGAAGAAGCGGGGATCGAAATAGAACCGATGCCGGCAAGCCTGCGCTGCCGAGACAGCGGGACGCAGCGATTTTTCTTCAACTATGGCCTCGAAACAGTCAGCCATGCCGGAATGGAAGTTCCACCAGCCGGTGTGATCTGGCGTGCACTCTCCTGAGGGACCCGGCACCTTCGAGGCCAGGCCGCAAATTCCGATCTTCAGGCCAGAACCTGTGGCATCTCGATGCCGCGAAGAAACTCTGCTGCCGAAACGGGCCTGCGGCCCGGACGCTGCAACTCGGTGATTTCAACGGCGCCCGTTCCACAGGCGATCCGAAGTCCGCCCAAGACCTGTCCGGGGATGCCTTCACCCTGACTGAGACAGGACCGCAGCACCTTCACACGCTCGGGACCGATCAGGCACCAGGCCCCAGGCGAGGGTGAGAAGGCGCGAATTCGGCGGTCGACCTGGACGGCAGTTTCGGTCCAGTCGATCGCGGCCTCGGACTTTTGGACCTTGTCGGCATAGGTCACCTCGCCCGGCCCCTGCGGGATGGGCGGGAGTTGGTCAAGCCGATCGAGGACATCCACAATCATCCGCGCCCCCAGCGTGGCCAGACGGTCATGCAAATCGCCGGTGGTCTCCGAGGGGCTGATCGGCGTCGCTTCGGAAAGCCGGACGGCCCCGGTATCGAGGCCAGCATCCATCTGCATGACCGAGATGCCCGTCTCCGCGTCTCCGGCCAGTATGGCCCGGTGGATCGGTGCCGCTCCACGCCAGCGGGGCAGAAGGGAGGCATGAATGTTGAGGCAACCGTGCATCGGCATGTCGAGGATGGCCTGGGGCAGCAGTAGACCGTAGGCGGCGACGACGGCGACATCTGGGTTCAAGGCGAGAAACTCTGCCTGAACCTCGGGAGAGCGGAGAGATCCGGGGGTGCGAACTTCGAAACCAAGGCGTACAGCCTCTGTCGCGACCGGCGTGGGCCGCTCACGCTGCCCGCGCCCCGCCTCGCGCGCTGGCCGGGAGTATACGGTTACAACCTCATGCCGCTCGGCGAGCGCCCGCAGCGCCGGAACGGCGAAGCCCGGAGTGCCCATGAACACGACCCGCATAGTGCCTCTCCCTTCAGTGCTGCCGACCTAGCGGAAAGCCTTCTGCGCGTCGAGTGCCGCGCTGTGCAGCGGCAAGCTGACGAGGTTTTCGGTCCGGCTATTGCTTTGCCGGACCTGCGCGCGAGGTGATCCGCGGACTCATCGAGTGCGTGACGATGAGCTGGGAGGGAGGCCAGCCTGTGGTCGCACTGGATGGCGCACTGACGGCACTCATTGGGCCGGACCAGAACGCAAAAAGCCCCGCTGGAGCGGGGCGGTTTGAGCTGAGTTGGTTAAATTTGGTTGCGGGGGCAGGATTTGAACCTGCGGCCTTCAGGTTATGAGCCTGACGAGCTACCGGGCTGCTCCACCCCGCGCTGGTGTCCCACTGGTTTATGGGACGGGTATATCTTTGGTCTTTGGTGATCGTTTTTGAGAGATACTGTCTATTGCGAGCGTCTTGTCAGGTTT
>JANPJD010000114.1:0-16132 GCA_031425325.1 Rhodobacterales bacterium
AACATCTCGACTGCGCCCTCGACCACCCTGCGGCGGTCCTCGGGCGTGACCGGGCCGCCGATGCCGAAGATAAGCCGGGCGAAGAGGTCGGCCTTGCAAAGTTCGGCAAACTGATCCGCCGCGAGGTCCTTGTCCTCGATCCGAAGGCACCCGCGCGCCTCGGCCTCGTGGAAGAACTCGACCAGCCGCGAGCGGGCAAGCGCGGGGCCGTTCTGATAGAACTCGCGGCCCAGCTCGGGAAAGCGGTCGCCCTCGGCGACACAGATGCGGAACACCCGAATGCCCACGTCCGAAAGGAAGAAGTCCAGCATCCGCTCGGCGCAGACGGTCAGCGCCTCGCGCGGGGATTGGCCACAACTGACCAGCTCTTGCGACTCGCGCGCCTGTCGGCAGCATTCGCCCTTGGCGACCTCGAGGAACAGAAGGCGCTTGTCCGCGAAGTAGCTGTAAAGTGTGGCCTTCGAGACACCGGCCTCGCGGGCGATGTCGTCGACACTTGCGCCCTCGAACCCGTCGCGGCGGAAGATGTGCCAGGCCCCGTCAAGGACCTGCTCATACTTTCGGCCCCGCTTGACCGGTTGCCCTGCAAATCCCATCGGCTTCCCCCGCCAGAGCCATCATAGGCCCGTCATTCCACCGCAGGCAAGCGTGCAGCACCGCATCAAACAGGTGGTTGGCAAGACGGGCGGGTTCAAGACCGTCTTGCCGCGCGCCACAGTCCGTTTACATTAGAATGATTCCAGACCGAGGTTGTCCGCCATGCTTTCCGCCCTCACGCAGCGCCGTCGCTTTTCAGACCTGTCCGAGCAGCAGGTCCTCGCCCTCGCGATTTCGGCCGAAGAGGACGATGCCCGCATCTACCGCAGCTACGGCGAGATGCTGCGCGAGGCCTACCCGGCCTCGGCAGCCGTGTTCGACGGCATGGCCAAGGAAGAAGACGGCCATCGCCGCCGCCTGATCGACCTGCACACCGCCCGGTTCGGCGAGACCATTCCCCTGATCCGCCGCGAGCATGTTGCTGGCTTCTACGCACGCAAGCCCGTCTGGCTGTCGCGCACCCTGACGCTGGATCAGATCCGCGCCGAAGCCCACGAGATGGAGCGGCAGGCACGGGGCTTCTACGAGACCGCTGCCGCCCGCACCACGGATGCCGCGACGCGCAAGCTCCTGGGCGATCTGGCCGCCGCCGAGGCAGGGCACGAAAAGACCGCCGACGCGCTCGAGGACCGCCATCTGACGGGCGATGCGCGCGAGACCGAGGATCAGGGCGCACGGCGGCAGTTCATTCTGACCTGGGTGCAGCCGGGCCTCGCGGGGCTGATGGACGGCTCTGTCTCGACGCTTGCGCCGATCTTCGCCACGGCTTTCGCGACGCAGGACACGTGGACGACCTTCCTCGTCGGGGCGGCGGCCTCGGTCGGCGCGGGCATCTCGATGGGGTTCACCGAAGCCGCGCATGATGACGGCGTCCTGTCAGGCCGAGGCTCGCCGTGGAAGCGGGGTCTGGCCTCGGGGGTAATGACGACGCTGGGCGGCATGGGTCATGCGCTGCCCTACCTCATCCCGGACTTCTGGACGGCGACGATCACCGCCATGGTGGTCGTCTTCCTCGAGCTATGGGCCATCGCGTGGATCCAGAACCGCTACATGGACACGCCCTTCCTGCGTGCGGCCTTCCAGGTGGTCGTTGGCGGTGCGCTTGTCTTCGCCGCAGGGGTGCTGATCGGCGGCGGCTGAGCCGCTTGCAACCGGACCGCGCGCGTGAAACGCTGATCCGCCCCTTCTGAAAGTCGCCGATGCTGCCGATCCTGATGAAGACGCTGCCGTTCTTCGCCGTGATCGCACTTGGCTACTGGGCGGGGCGGGCGCGCTTCTTTTCGCCCGAGGCGACGGCCTACCTTACGAAGTTTGTCTTCTACTTCGCTCTGTCGGCGATGCTCTTTCGCTTCGCCGCCAACCTTTCGCTGTCCGAGATCTGGTCGGCCCCTTTCGCAATGGCCTACCTGACGGGCTGCCTTGCGGTCTATGCGCTCGTCTTCGCCGTGGCGCTTGCGCGGAAGGTCAGCCTGCCCGAGGCCGCGATCGAGGCGCAGTGCGGCGTCATCGGAAACACGGGGTTTCTCGGCGTGCCGATGCTCGTGGTGCTGCTTGGCCCCCAGGCGGCGGGGCCGGTGCTTCTGGTCCTTGCAATCGACCTCATCGTCTTTTCGTCGCTCGTCACGCTTCTGATTACGGGAATGCGCGAGGGGCGGATGTCGTGGCGCGTCGTGGGCACGCTGGGCCTTGGCCTTCTGAAGAACCCGATGATCGTCTCGATGGTTGCAGGCCTTGCGTGGTCGGCGACGGCCTGGCCCGTGCCGGTTGTCATCAACGATTTCCTCCAGTTGCTGGGTGCGGCGGCGACGCCCGGCGCGCTCTTTGCCATCGGCGCGTCGCTCGCCACAAAGTCGGCCGAGCGACTTGCGGTGGCCGCCTGGCTCGGCTTTGCCAAGCTTGTGCTGCATCCTCTCGCCGTCGCGGTCGCCGCGCTCTGGTTCTTTCCGGTCGAGCCGCAGGCCGCGGGTGTGATGATCGCAGCGGCGGCCCTTCCGGTCGCGGGCAATGTCTATATTCTTGCCCAACATTACGGCGTTGCCCCGCAGCGCGTGTCCGCCTCGATCCTGATCTCGACCGCGTGCAGCATCCTGACGCTGACCGTCGTGATCGCCTGGGTAACGGCACGCGCAGGCGTCGCCCCATGAAAGGACAGCGATGAAGACGATATCCGAGAACCGGGCCTTCGGTGGCGTGCAAGGCGTCTACACCCATGCCTCGGACGCCTGCCGCTGCGACATGACCTTCGGCCTGTTTTTGCCCGCCGAGGCCGAGCGCGAGCCGGTGCCGCTTCTGTGGTATCTGTCGGGCTTGAGTTGCACGCACGAGAACGCGATGGTGAAGGCGGGGGCACAGAAATGGGCCGCCGAGGCGGGCATCGCGCTGGTGTTCCCCGACACCAGCCCGCGCGGCGAGGGTGTGGCGAACGACCCGGCCTACGACCTGGGGCAAGGCGCGGGATTTTACGTCAACGCGACCGAAGCCCCCTGGGCACCGCATTTCCGCATGTGGGATTACGTGACGGACGAGCTGCCGCGTCTTCTCTTCAGCGCCTTCCCGGTCGCCGAGGACCGCCAGGCCATCACCGGCCATTCGATGGGCGGGCATGGCGCGCTGACGGTCGCGATGAGCTTTCCGGGCCGCTTCCGCTCGGTCTCGGCCTTTGCGCCGATCGCGCATCCGACGGCAAGCGACTGGGGTCGCAAGCAGTTCACGGCGTACCTTGGCGCTGACGAGGCGAAGTGGGCGCCCCATGACGCGACGCTCCTGATGAAGCGGCGGGGCTTCGACGGGCCGATCCTGATCGACCAGGGCACGTCGGACCAGTATCTCGACCTGCTGCAACCCGAGGCGCTCGCCAAGGCGATCGTCGGTCGTCGGCAGGAGGGGGTCATGCGGATGCAGAAGGGCTATGACCACAGCTACTTCTTCGTCTCGACCTTCATGGAAGAGCATGTCGGCTTCCACGCCCGCGCGCTTTATGACTGAGACACGGCTGTTCATCGACGCGGATGCCTGCCCGGTAAAGGCCGAGGCCGAGCGGGTGGCGACCCGACTTCGCGTGCGGATGCTGCTTGTGTCGAACGGGGGTATCCGGCCGTCGGCCAATCCGCTGGTGGAAAGCGTTTTCGTGCCGGATGGACCGGATGAGGCGGACAAGTGGATCGCCGACCGGGCCGGGCCGCCGGATGTTGTCGTCACGGCGGACATCCCGCTGGCTGCGCGCTGCGTCGCGGCGGGGGCGCGCGTCGTAAAGCACAACGGCGAGATCCTGAACGCGGCCAACATCGGCATGGTTCTGGCCAGCCGCGACCTCTCTGCCGACCTGCGCGCTGCCGATCCCTTCCGGCAGGGGGGCGGGCGCGCCTTTTCCAAGGCGGATCGCTCGCGCTTCCTCGACGTGCTCGACCGTACGTTGCGGGCGGCGATGGCGCCATGACGGTTGCCGCCGCGAAGTGGTTGCCCCGGTCGGATCGCCCCGGCACACTGGGCGTCGGCGCAACGGAGGAGATGCGATGAGGCCAGAGGCCGTGGTCTTCGACATCGGCAACGTGCTGATGGAATGGAACCCCGAGCGGTTCTACGACGCCGAACTGGGGCAGGCCGAGCGGCAGCGTCTGTTCGCCGAGGTGCCGCTGGTCGCGATGAACCTGTCGATCGACGCAGGTGCTCCGTTCCGCGAGACCGTCCATGCGCTTGCCGATCGCCACCCGGACTGGGCGGGGCCGATCCGCTGGTGGCACGACCGCTGGATCGAGCTTGCCTCGCCCCGGATCGAGCCGTCGATTGCGATTCTGAGGGCGCTTCGGACCAAGGGCATCGCGTGCTTCGCGCTGACCAACTTCGGGACCGACAGCTTCGCCTATGCCGAGACGCAACTCGACTTCCTGAGTGAGTTCGACCGCCGCTACATCTCGGGGCATCTGGGGGTCATCAAGCCCGATCCCGAGATTTACCGGATCGTCGAGGAGGACAGCGGCGTGGCACCCGGGGCGCTGCTGTTCACCGATGACAAGGCCGAGAATGTGAAGGCCGCCGCAGCGCGCGGCTGGAAGGTGCATCACTTCGAGGACTGGCAGGGATGGGCGGCGCGCCTTGTCGACGAGGGGCTCTTGACCAGGACGGAGGCGGGACTGTGACGCTGATCATCGGACCCGAGGCCGAAGCGTCTCTCGACTGGGACGGCCTCGTGCAGGCCCTGATCGAAGGCCACCGCCGCCCGCCTGCCAGCATCGCCGATGCGCTGCTGACGCGCGGGGCGGACACGCTTTTGAACCGGGCCGCGTGGATCGACGGTCTGGGGCAACTGGTCAAGTCTGCCACGATCTTTCCGGGCAATCCGGCCCTCGGCAAGCCGAGCGTGAACGGGGCAGTCACGCTTTACGACGACCGGACCGGCGAGTTGCAGGCGGTGATCGACTTTCACATGGTGACCCGGTGGAAGACGGCCGGCGACAGCCTGCTCGCCGCGCGCCAGCTTGCGCGGCCCGACAGCCGCGAGATCCTGATCGTCGGGGCGGGGACCGTCGCCCGCTCCATGGTGGGGGCCTATCGCAGCGCCTTTCCGCAGGCGCGCTTCGCCTTCTGGAACCGCAGCCCGGCGGGGGCTGAGCAGGCCGCCGCAGCGACCGGGGCGCGGGCCGTGACCGATCTGGCAGAAGCGGTCGCGGACGCCGACATCATCTGTACCGCAACGATGGCGACCGAGCCCCTGATCGAGGGGGCATGGCTGCGCCCCGGCCAGCACCTCGACCTGATCGGGGCCTACCGCCCCGACATGCGCGAGGTGGATGACGAGACGCTGCAACGCGCGCGGATCTTCGTCGATTCGCGCGAGACGACGATCCGGCACATCGGCGAGTTGTCCGACCCGATCGCACGGGGTGTCATCAGCGAGGGCGATGTCGTGGCCGATTTCTACGACATCGCGAAGGGCAGTTTCGACCGGCGCGATGCCTCGGAGATCACGGTCGCAAAGAACGGCGGCGGCGCGCATCTTGACCTCATGACGGCGGCTTGGATCGTGGCCTCGCGCCATGCCTGAGCGATCCGAACGCCAGGACCTGATCCGGCCCGAACTGAGGCAGGCCCTTGTCCGCTGGCGCGAGCCGATTGCTGCAGGCTTGGTCGCTCTGATCGGCCTGTGGTTCGTATGGCTTGGCGGCTATCTTCTTGCTCCGCTCGGGATTGTGACGGCCCTTCTGGCGCTCGGCTGGGGGGGCAATGCTATCCGGCGCGTCCGCTTTGCCCGCGCCGTGACCGCGCCGGGGCTGGTCGAGATCGACGAGGGGCAGATCGGCTATCTGGCGCCCGAGCGCGGTGGCTTCGTTGCGCTGCGCGACCTTGCCGAGGTCCGCCTAATCGCGCTGGGCCATGACCTGCACTGGCGGCTGAAGCAGATCGACGGGCAGGCGCTTCTGGTGCCGGTTTCGGCCGCCGGGGCGGACAAGCTGTTCGACGCCTTCGCCAGCCTGCCCGGCATGGAAACGCAGCGGCTGGTCAGCGCCCTCGACCTTGCGGCGGGCGAACGCTCTTCCGGGCGGTCGGCCGGTGCGGGTCTGGGTCAGCTTCTCTGGAGGCGACCGGTCGGCAACTGAACGGTTCGGTCTGGCTGGCCTTGACAGTGCTGTCGCCACACAGCACGTCTGGCAGCCGAAACGGCCTTCTGCGGAGCGCGCTGCCCATGTCCATCCCACAATCCGGCGGCGGGCTGATCGAGTCGGAGGCAGAGCTTGCAACCTACATGGAGGCCGGATCGAAGCCCGCAAGCGCCTGGCGGATCGGGACCGAGCACGAGAAGTTCGGATGGCTGACCGACACGCACCGCCCGCTGCCCTATGCGGGCGACCGCTCGATCAGCGCGATCTTCGCAGGGCTTGAGGCGCGCTTCGGCTGGACCCCGGTGCGCGAGGGCGCAAACGTGATCGGGATGACGCGCGACGGCGCGAACATCAGCCTCGAGCCGGGCGGTCAGTTCGAGCTGTCAGGCGCTGCGGTAGAGTCGGTCCATCAGACGGCGGCCGAAACGGCGCTGCACCTGCACGAGGTTGCCGAGATCGCGGGGCCGATGGGTGTGCGCTTCATGGGCATCGGCGCGGCGCCGGAGTGGTCCGAGGCCGACATGCCGGTGATGCCTAAGGGCCGCTACCGGCTGATGACCGACTACATGGGCCGGGTCGGCACGCATGGCACGCAGATGATGTACCGCACCTGCACCGTGCAGGTGAACCTCGACTATTCAAGCGAGGCCGACATGGTGAAGAAACTGCGGGTGGCGATCGCGCTTCAGCCCGTCGCGACAGCACTTTTCGCCTCGTCTCCCTTCTTCGACGGCAAGCCGAACGGCCACAAGTCCTGGCGCTCGCGAATCTGGCGCGGCCTTGACGACGCGCGCACCGGGATGCTGCCCTTCGCGTTCGACGAAGGCATGGGCTTTCAGGCCTATGTCGACTGGGTGCTCGATGTGCCGATGTACTTCGTCTACCGCGATGGGCGTTACATCGACGCGCTGGGCCAGTCGTTCCGCGATTTCCTTGCTGGTCGGTTGCCCGCCCTGCCGGGCGAGAAGCCTACGCTCAGCGATTGGGCGGACCACATGACGACCGTGTTTCCCGAAGCCCGCGTCAAGCGCTACATCGAGACGCGCGGTGCGGACTGCGGCGACGAGGCGCACCTTGCAGCACTGCCCGCCTTCTGGGTGGGGCTGATGTACGATCAGGGCGCGCTTGATGCTGCCTGGGATCTGGTGAAGGGTTTCGATGCCGCGACGCGCGAGGGGTTGCGGGTGGCGGCCTCGGTCTCGGCCCTGCAGGGCGAGGCGGGGGGCATGCGCCTGCATGACCTTGCGCGCGAGGCGCTGCGCCTGTCGACCGAGGGGCTGCGGGCCCGTGCGCGGGCCGGGGCCGGTCGCGCGGATGAGGCGGGCTATCTTGACGTGCTGCACGACAGTGTGGTGCGCGGCGAGGTGCAGGCCGACCGACTGCTGGCGCAGTATCACGGGGTGTGGGGCGGCTCGCTCGACCCGATCTACGAGGCGACAAGCCTCTAGGCAGGCCTCCGGGCGGACCGGCTTACTCTGCCTGCGGCCTGACGCTGTGGAAGCGACCGTCGCGCCAGACCATCGCCTCGACGCAAGGGTCGGACCCGACGCCACCGCATTCCGTGCCGTGCAGCGCTACGAGGACAAGCGGCAGGCCCGACCAATCGGCGGTGTCCCAGCCTTGGGCAAGGCGCGTCTCCTCGACCCCGCCCACGAAGAAATGCACCGTGCTGCCGCCCGACCCGCCGTAAAGGCTGGCCGCCGTCGTGCAGGTGAAAAGCGCCTGATCCACCACGGTATCCAGCGTGCCGTCCCCGTTCAGGTCGACTTCGCGCACCGCGCCTTCCGAGCCGAACGTTCCGCCATCCTGTTCCGCACAGGCGGCGGCCGCTTCGGCCAGGATCGTCTCGGGTGTCGCAAGCGCCACCGTGGGCGCGCAAAGCGCAATGGCGGCAAGGGTCATCAGACGCATGGGCAAGTCCTTTCCTGTCAGGCGGAGGTTCCGCCGATCTTCGGCTCGGTCCCGGCGCGCAGCCGTGCGATGTTGGCGGAGTGGCGGAAAATCACGAGGCCCGCAAGCAGCAGGGCCAGCGTCACCATGCGCGGGTAGCCCAGCAGCAGCAGCCAGACGGGCGACAGGGCGGCCGCGACAAGGGCTGCGAGCGACGAGATGCGCCCGACCGCCGCCGTCAAAGCCCATGTGGCGCAGACGGCGATACCGACCGGCCAGGCGAGCGCCAGAAGCGTGCCGAGAAAGGTCGCCACCCCCTTGCCGCCGCGAAACCCGAGCCAGACCGGAAAGAGGTGCCCGAGAAAGGCGGCCAGCGCTGCGACCTGCGCCGCGTCCGGACCGACCAGATGCCACGCGATCAGCACCGCCACCCCGCCCTTCGCCGCGTCGAGCACCAACGTCGCCGCCGCTGCTGCGCGGTTGCCGGTACGAAGCACGTTGGTCGCGCCGATATTGCCCGACCCGATGGCCCGCAGATCGCCAAGGCCCATAAGGCGGGTGATGACGATGCCGAACGGGATCGAACCCAGCAGATAAGCCAGCGCTGCCGTCAGCATCAGGGCCAGCGGCGCGCTCGTGAATTCCGGCATCTATGCGTCTCCGAAAACACGGGTGCCACCGACCCAGGTGCCGATGACTCTACCTTCCATCCGCTGCCCGTCAAAGGGCGTGTTCTTCGACTTGGACCGCAGCGTGGTGCGGTCCAGCAGGAAGGGCGCGTCGGGATCAAAGAGCACGAGGTCGGCGGGGCTGCCGAGGGAGAGGCCACCCTGCGGCAACCCGACCCGCCGCGCCGGGTTCAACGCCAAGGCGCGGAACAGTTGCGGCAGGCTGAGAGCGCCGGCATGGACAAGCCGCATCGCCGCCGGAAGCAGTGTCTCGAGCCCCACCGCGCCCGCCGTCGCCTCCTCGAAGGGCAGGCGCTTGCTTTCCTCGTCGGCAGGCGTGTGGAACGAGCCGATCACGTCGATCAACCCGCTTGCAACCGCCTCGACCATTGCAAGCCGGTCCTGTTCGGCGCGCAAGGGCGGCGTCAGCTTGAAGAAGGTGCGGTAGTCGCCGACGTCGAGGTCGTTGAGCGTCAGATGATGGATCGATACGCCCGCCGTCACGTCGAGCCCTTGCGCCTTTGCGCGGGCAAGGGCGGGCAGGCTGGCCGCGACCGTGATCTGGTCGGCGTGATAGCGGGCGCGCGTCATCTCGACCAAGGCAAGGTCACGCTCCAGCCCCATGCGCTCGGCCAGAGGATGCACGCCGGGCAGACCGCGGAGGCTTGCGAACTTGCCGCTGGTAACGGCGGCCCCGAGGCTCAGGCCCGGGTCCTGCGGATGCCCGATCACCAGCGCGCCAAGGCTGCGCGCATAGGTCAGCGCGCGGGCCATGACCTTGCTGTCGGCGGTGACATGCCCCGCATCGGTGAAGGCGAGCGCGCCCGCGTCGCGCAGAAACCCGATCTCGGTCATCTCGCGGCCCGCGCGCGCCTTGGTCAGTGCCGCCATGTGCCGGATGCGGACGGGCGCGTCGTCGGCCGCGCGTCGCGTGACAAACTCCAGCGTCTCGGGCGTATCGATGGCGGGGTTGGTGTCGGGGCGCGCGATGATTGTGGTCACGCCCCCGGCGGCGGCGGCGAGGCCCGCCGAGCGGAACGACTCCCGGTGCCGCTCGCCCGGCTCGCCGATCTTGACGCCAAGGTCCACGATACCGGGGGCGAGGCACTTGCCCGCGCAGTCGATCAGGGTCGCATTGGCCGGCGCAGGCGTGTCGCGCGAGGCGATGACGCCGTTCGCGACGGTGAGGGTGCCCAGCGCATCTGTCAGCGCCTCCGGGTCGATCAGGCGGGCGTTGTGGAAGTGCAGGATCATGCGATCCACACGACGACTGCCGTCAGGGCGAATAACACAAGAAGGGCGACTGTCGCCACCATCCCGCCGATGCGCGCGTCGGATTTGGGGGGTTTGGGGTCCTTGTCGTCCGGGGTCACGCCATCACCTCTGCAGCCTTCGCGCCTCGTTCCGCCTTCAGATTGCGCGCGAGCAGGTCCATGCAGGCCATCCGCACGGCGACGCCCATCTCCACCTGATCCTGGATCACCGAGCGGCGGATGTCGTCGGCCAGTTCGCCGTCGATCTCGACGCCTCGGTTCATCGGGCCGGGGTGCATGACGATGGCGTCGGGGGCGGCGTGGGCCAGCTTCTCGGCGTCGAGGCCGTAGCGGTGATAGTATTCGCGCTCGGACGGGATGAAGCCGCCGTCCATCCGCTCGCGCTGAAGGCGCAGCATCATCACGACGTCGCAGCCGCGCAGACCCTCGGCCATGTCGTCGAAGACCTCGCAGCCGAACTCCTCGACCCCGCTCGGCATCAGCGTCGCGGGGGCGATCAGGCGAATGCGGTTCTCCATCTTGCCCAACAGCAGAAGGTTCGACCGCGCCACGCGGCTGTGCGCGATGTCGCCGCAGATCGCGACCGTCAGGCGCTGGATGCGTCCCTTGGCGCGGCGGATCGTCAGTGCGTCGAGCAATGCCTGCGTCGGATGCTCGTGCCGCCCGTCGCCCGCGTTCAGCACCGCGCAGTTGACCTTGGACGCGAGCAGGTTCACCGCCCCCGATGACGGATGCCGCACCACCAGCAGGTCCGGCTGCATCGCGTTCAGCGTCAGCGCCGTGTCGATCAGTGTCTCGCCCTTTTTCACGCTGGAATGGGCTACCTGCATCGTCATCACGTCGGCCCCAAGGCGCTTGCCCGCCAACTCGAAGCTCGCCTGCGTGCGGGTCGAGGCCTCGAAGAACATGTTGATCTGGGTCATTCCCGCCAGCACGTCGGTGCGCTTGATCGTCCGGCGGTTCAGGTCGACATAGCGCTCGGACAGGTCGAGCACGGCCCGGATCTCGTCCGGTGCGAGGTGCTCGATCCCCAGAAGATGGCGGGCGCGGAATGACATGGGGCCCCTCGCTGTTTGCCCGCTTATAGGAAGCGGCCAGCTACGGAACAAGCGGTTTACCCGCAGCCGGCAGGGGCCTAGTCTGGGCATATGGACTCAACGCTGGACATCGAGGCTGCGCTGGCGGCGCTGGCCTGGCAGGTCGATCTCGGCGCGGACGAGCCGATCGGCGATTGGCCCGTGAACCGCTATGACGAGGCGCCGGGCGTCGCTGTGCCTGCCGCCGTAGCGGCGTCGGTCGCGCCTGCTGCGGGGCAACCGCAGGGGCCGGTGCAGGTCGCGGCAGAGATGGCGGCAGGGGCTGGGAACCTCGAGGCGCTGAGGACGGCGCTCGCGGCCTTTGACGGGTGCGAGATCAAGCGCGGGGCGCGCAACCTCGTGTTCGCGGACGGACATTCGGGGGCGCATGTGATGGTGCTGGGCGAGGCACCCGGACGCGACGAGGATGTCGAGGGGCGTCCCTTCGCAGGGCGGGCGGGGGCCATGCTTGACCGGATGTTCGCAGCGATCGGCCTTGCCCGCGACGCGACCGATCCCGCGCGCGCGCTTTACCTTACCAGCGTGCTGCCCTGGCGTCCGCCGCAGGACCGCGAGCCGACCGACGACGAGATCGCGCTGATGCGCCCCTTCGTCGAACGGCACGTCGCGCTCGCGGCCCCGCGCATCATCGTCGCGATGGGCAACGCGCCGCTGTCGCTCTTGCTGAACACCCGTGGCATCACGCGGCTTCGCGGCGGCTGGGCCGAGGCGCTGGGTCGGCCCGTATTGCCGATGTGTCACCCCGCTTATGTGCTGCGGAACCCCGAGACGAAGCGCGATGCCTGGGCGGATCTCCTAAGCCTTCAGGCCCGGTTGAGGAGCCTTCCATGAGCCGGATCGACGAGACCCAAGAATTCGTTCCCGTCCGCATCGCCGTCCTGACGGTCAGCGATACGCGCACCCCCGAGACGGACAGGTCGGGCGACGCTCTGGCCGAGCGGCTGACCGATGCCGGGCATCTGCTCGCCGCGCGCAGCATCGAGCGCGACGACCGTGCCGCCATCGCCGGGCACCTGCGCCGGTGGTGCGCCGATCCGGCAATAGACGTGATCCTGACGACCGGCGGCACCGGGTTGACCGGGCGGGACGTGACGGTCGAGGCGCATCGTGACGTCTACGAGAAAGAGATCGAAGCCTTCGGCACCGTCTTCACGATGGTCTCGATGGCCAAGATCGGCACGAGTGCGGTGCAGTCGCGGGCCTGCGGTGGGGTCGCGCATGGCACCTACCTGTTCGCGCTTCCCGGCAGCCCCTCGGCCTGTCGCGATGCCTGGGACGAGATCCTTCGCTGGCAACTCGACTACCGCCACCGGCCCTGCAACTTCGTCGAGATCATGCCGAGGCTGGACGAGCACCGCCGCCGCAAATGATCAGGGCGCGGGGCAGCCGACGATCTCGACCGCATGATTCGATCCGATGACGGTCACGACGATCCCGCTGCGGTCGAGCGCGAAGGCATCGCCCGAGCCTGCGACGAAATCCGCCGAGGCGGTGAGGACGCCGCCGCTGCGGCTTGCCACCGCCTCGGACACCCAGATCGAGGCGGCAGGCTCGAACACGACGGTCTCGATGCCTCCGGCCGGGGGGACTGCGATCCGGGCCGTCACGCGCAGCCCGTCGGAGATGGGCTCGATCGTGCAGCCGACCGCCGTGACCCCGGCCTCGGCAGCACTGCGCGGCCGCTTGGACAGGGCCGCCGCAATGACCGGATGCGACGCCCCGGGACCGTCGACCATGGCGCTGACGGTCAGCGAGGCGGGCATGCAGATGTCGAGACACACACCGAGATCGACCGAGGCGCGCAATATCACGGGTTTCGCCGGATCGCGGGGCGTAAGCTCGATCGGCAACACGAGGTCGTCCTTGTAGCCGATCGACTGCATGCCGTTCACGGTGAAGGCGTGGGGGCGTGGCCAGTGCAGCCGGACCGCTGCCAGGTTCTCGGACCCCGACCAATCGAACAAGGGCGGAATACCCGCCTCGCCGGGGCTTCGCCAATAGGTCTTCCATCCGGGGGCGAGTGCGAAGTGCAGGGCGATCATCTGGGTGCCCCGTTCGGTCCGCCATCCGGGCAGGACCTCGGCCGCAAGGACATCGCCTTGTGTGGTTTGCTGTGCCGAGGCCGGAGCGGTGCAAGCCGCCAAAGCAAGGACGAGGGCGCGAAGGACTGCCTGGATCATGGGCAACATATCGACCGTCGCCGGGCTTTCGGAAAGTCACATTCCGGCGACGCGCCGCGAATGTGGCATCTCGGCCTCTTGAGCCGCCGGGCGGGCTGGACCATCCTTACAGTCGAGAGGGAGGGACCGATGGACGCCACCGATTTGTGCGGCAAGCTTTTGATCGCGATGCCCGCGATGGGCGACGCGAGGTTCGAGCGGACTGTGATCCTCGTCTGCGCGCACACGCCCGAAGGGGCGATGGGGTTGATTGTGAACCGCCAGATGCGCGATCTGACCTTCGCGGGCCTCCTTGACCAGCTGGGCATCCCGAGGCCTGCCTCGGGCCGCGACATCCGGGTGCATTTCGGCGGACCGGTCGAGCGCGGGCGGGGGTTCGTCCTCCATTCTGACGACTATCCGTCGAGCAAGGCGACGATGGCGGTGCCGGGGGGATTTGCCATGACCGCCACGACCGATGTGCTTGCGGCCCTGGCACAGGGCGAGGGGCCGGGCTCGGCGCTGCTGGCCCTCGGCTATTCCGGCTGGGGTCCGGGTCAGCTCGAGGCCGAGATTGCGCGCAACGACTGGCTGACCGCCGAAGCGGCCCCCGATCTGGTGTTTTCGGCAGACGATTCCGCAAAGTGGACGAGGGCGCTGCGCCGGATGGGGGTTGATCCGGTGGGGCTCTCGGGCGTCTCGGGCCGGGCCTGAGCGCGGGTGGAGAAGCCGGGGTTTCACACCCCGGACCCCCGTGGGGTACTTGATCCGAAAAGAAGCCGGGAGGTCACTCGCCGTACGGGATCCAGATCGTCTTGACCTCGGTGGACTGGCGCAGGAACTCATGTCCCTCGCCCCCGGCGCCCCACCAATCGCGGGCGCGGCCGTGGTTGACCCAGGTGCGCTTGATGTTCGAGGCCGCCTCGCGTTCGATCAGTGTCGAGACATCGGCGGAGGCAAAACTCCACACCGCGTCGACATCCATGTGGCCTGCCAAGGTCTTCGCAAGCTCGGTTGCCAGGCCGGGCACGATGTTCACCACCCCGCCCGGCAGGTCGGAGGTGTCGAGCACCTGGTAGAAATCGGTCGCAGCCAGCGGAAAGGGGTCCGAGGGCACCAGCACGCAGGTGTTGCCCATCGCGATCGCCGGAGCCATGACGCTGATCAGACCGAGGAGCGGCGGCTCGTCGGGGCAGAGCGCGCCGATCACGCCGCAGGGCTCGTTCATCGCAAGCGCCACGCCCCGGATCGGCACGGACTTGGCCCGTCCGTCGTATTTGTCGGCCCAGGCGGCCCAGGTGAAAAGGCGCGACAGGCTCGCCTCGACCTCGGCCTCGCCGGATCGGCCGGTAAGGTCGCGCAGGCGGGCGGCGAACTCGGCTGCGCGAGCCGAGAGGTTCTCGGCGATGTAGTAGAGGATCTGCGCGCGGGCATGGCCGGTGGTGCGGGCCCAGCCCTTCGCGGCATGGGCGGCCTCGACCGCGTTGCGGATGTCCTTGCGGTTGCCGACAGGTGCGTGGCCCAGAAGGCGGCCCTTGGGTGACCAGATGGCGCGCGAATATCCACCATCGGGACGCGCCTGTTTGCCGCCGATATACATCTTGGCGGTCCGGTCGAGGCTGCCTGCCTCGGCGTCGCGCGGGGACGGGACAGCGGGAACGGGCTTCAGCGGGCGGGGCGTTCCTGCGGGCTTGAGATAGGCTATCAGCCCCTCCCATCCGCCTTCGCGCCCGAAGCCCGACTCGCGAACTCCGCCGAAGCCTGCCGCCGCATCGAAGAGGTTCGTCGCGTTGACCCAGACGACACCGGCCTTGAGCTTTGGGGCCACGTCGAGTGCGAGGTTGACGTTCTCGGTCCAGACGGTCGCGGCAAGACCGAAGCGGGTGTTGTTGGCCAGCGCCACGGCTTCCTCTGGCGTGCGGAAGGTCGTCGAGACGAGGACCGGGCCGAAGATCTCTTCCTGCATCAGGGGCGACGCGGCGGATAGGCCGGTGATAAGTGTCGGCGGGTAGAAGCAGCCGACCGGCAGGGGCGTGTCGGCGCGGTAGGTCTCGCCCTCGCGGTTGGCATCGACGATGGCGGTGATCGCGGCAAGTTGGACCGGGTCCACGACTGCGCCCACGTCGATCGACTTGTCGAGCGGATCGCCGATCCGCAAGCCGTCCATCCGCCGCTTCAGCCGCTCGTGAAAACGTGCTGCCACGCCCTCCTGCACCAGCAGGCGCGATCCGGCGCAGCAGACCTGGCCCTGGTTGAACCAGATCGCATCCACCAGACCCTCGATGGCGCTGTCGAGGTCGGCATCGTCGAAAACGATGTAGGGCGACTTGCCACCAAGCTCGAGCGTGAGGGCCTTGCCGGTGCCGGCTGTCTGCTCGCGGATCCTGCGGCCCACGGGGGTCGAGCCGGTGAAGGCGATCTTGTCGACGCCGGGGTGCGCCACCAGGGCAGCCCCGGTCGCGCCGTCGCCGGTGACGATGTTGAGCACGCCTTTCGGCAGGCCCGCCTCGCGCGTCAACTCGGCAAAAAGGAGGGCGGTAAGGGGGGTATACTCGGCAGGCTTGAGGACGACCGTGTTGCCCGCCGCCAGGGCGGGGGCGACCTTCCAGGCGAGCATGAGGAGCGGGAAGTTCCACGGGATGACCGCGCCGCAGACGCCCAGCGGCTCCATCCCCGGCTGTTCGGCGGGCAGAAGCTGGGCGAGGCCCGCGTGGTAGTAGAAGTGCCGCGCGACGAGCGGCAGGTCGATGTCGCGGCTTTCCCGGATCGGCTTGCCGTTGTCCATCGTTTCGAGCACCGCAAGCAGGCGGGCGTGCTTTTGCACGAGGCGCGCCAGCGCATAAAGGTGCC
>JANPJD010000115.1:0-5232 GCA_031425325.1 Rhodobacterales bacterium
ATCTACGTGCCCGGCTGCCCGCCCACGGCCGAGGCATTGCTGTACGGAATCCTTCAGTTGCAGCGCAAGATCCGCCGCACCGGCACATTGGTAAGGTAGGTCTATGTCCGAAGCCCTGAACGACCTTGCCGGCCTGATCGCCCTGCGGATGCCCGACGCGGTGCAGTCGCATTCCGTCGCGTTCGGCGATCTGACGCTGCAGGTCACCGCCGCCCATCTGGAGGATCTGGTCGATTTCCTGCGTACCGATCCGTCCTGCCGGTTCAGCACGCTGGTGGACATCACCGCCATCGACCACCCTTCGCGCGCCGAGCGGTTTGATGTCGTCTATCACTTCCTGTCGATGTATCAAAACCACCGCATCCGGCTGAAGCTGGCGACCCGCGAGACCGACATGGTGCCGTCGATCACCGCGATCCATCCAAGCGCCAACTGGTTCGAGCGCGAGGTCTTCGACATGTTCGGGATCCTGTTCTCGGGGCATCCCGACCTGCGGCGCATCCTGACCGATTACGGCTTTCGCGGGCATCCCCTGCGCAAGGATTTTCCCACCACCGGCTATGTCGAGGTGCGCTATGACGAGGCGCAAAAGCGCGTCGTCTATGAACCCGTGACACTGGTTCAGGAATATCGCCAGTTCGACTTTCTTTCGCCCTGGGAGGGCGCGGAATACATCCTGCCGGGCGATCAGAAGGCCACGACATGATCGGGCAGGGCCGGCATAAGCGCGCGGTCATGCGCGGGCAGACATTCGTGCCACGGGCAAGTGCCGCGCTCGCAGCCCCCGGCATGCAGGAGATGACGACATGATGGACGGCGACATCCGCACCAACAGCTATGACGACGGCTCGAAGGATTTCGAGACGGGCGAGCAGAAGATCCGTAACTTCAACATCAACTTCGGTCCTCAGCATCCGGCGGCGCATGGCGTGCTGCGTCTGGTGCTGGAACTGGACGGCGAGATCGTCGAACGCTGCGACGCCCATATCGGCCTGCTGCACCGTGGCACCGAAAAGCTGATGGAATCGCGCACCTATCTGCAGAACCTGCCCTATTTCGACCGGCTGGATTACGTCTCGCCGATGAGCCAGGAGCATGTCTGGTGCCTGGCCATCGAGCGGATGACCGACACCGCCATCCCGCGTCGCGCCAGCCTGATCCGGGTCCTGTTTCTGGAGATCACCCGGATCCTGAACCACCTGCTGAACGTGACCACGCAGGCCATGGATGTCGGCGCGCTGACACCGCCGCTCTGGGGTTTCGAGGAGCGTGAAAAGCTGATGGTCTTCTACGAACGCGTGTCGGGCTCGCGCCTGCATGCGGCTTATTTCCGGCCGGGTGGCGTGCGCTTCGACATGACGCCCAAACTGGTCGACGACATCGACGAATGGGCCCAGCATTTCCCCAAGGTGCTGGATGACATCGACAGCTTGCTGACCGAGAACCGCATCTTCAAGCAGCGTAACGCCGATATCGGCATCGTGTCGGAGGAAGACGTCCTGAAATGGGGCTTTTCCGGCGTCATGGCGCGGGGATCGGGCATGGCCTGGGACCTGCGGCGCGCGCAGCCCTATGAATGCTATGACGAGTTCGACTTCCAGATCCCCATCGGCAAGAACGGCGACTGCTATGACCGCTATCTGTGCCGGATGCAGGAGATGCGCGAATCCACCTCGATCATCCGTCAGGCCATCGCCAAGCTTCGGGTGGAGCAGGGCGAGGTTCTGGCGCGCGGCAAGCTCGCCCCGCCCACGCGCGCCGAGATGAAGACCTCGATGGAGGCGCTGATCCACCACTTCAAGCTCTACACCGAGGGCTTCCGCGTCCCCGAGGGCGAGATCTATGTCGCGGTGGAGGCGCCCAAGGGCGAGTTCGGCGTCTACCTCTATTCCGACGGGACCAACAAACCCTACCGCACCAAGATCCGCGGCCCCGGCTTCCTGCATCTGCAGGCCATCGACGACATGTGCAGGGGCCACCAGCTGGCCGATGTCGCCGCGATCATCGGCACGATGGACGTGGTGTTCGGGGAGATCGACCGATGATCCGGCACACGCGACTCGCCGCGCAGATGGCCGGGCCTGCTTACTTGGCTGACATTCTCTCATCGATGGTTTCCTAGATGCTTCGCCGCCTTCACGCCCAACAGCCCGCCTCGTTCGAATTCACCCCGGCCAACCTTGCCTGGGCGAACGGGCAGATCTCGAAATACCCCGAGGGGCGGCAGGCCTCTGCGATCATCCCGCTGTTGTGGCGCGCGCAGGAGCAGGAAGGCTGGCTGTCCCGCCCCGCCATCGAGCATGTCGCCCAGATGCTGGGCATGGCCTATATCCGTGCGCTCGAGGTCGCGACCTTCTACTTCATGTTCCACCTGCAACCTGTCGGCACCGTCGCGCATATCCAGGTGTGCGGCACGACCTCCTGCATGATCTGCGGCGCGGAGGATCTGATGGCCGTCTGCAAGGAGATGATCGCGCGGCAGCCCCATGTGCCCTCGGCGGATGGCCGGTTCAGCTGGGAAGAGGTGGAGTGCCTCGGGGCCTGCGCCAACGCGCCAATGGCCCAGATCGGCAAAGACTATTACGAGGACCTGACGCCCGAAAAGCTGTCCGGCCTCATCGACCGCTTCGCCGCTGGCGAGGTGCCGGTGCCGGGCCCGCAGAACGGACGGTATGCCTCGGAACCTCTGGCGGGCTTGACCAGTCTGAAAGAGTTCGACAGCGGTCGTACGCAGCACAATGCCTCGGCGCAGGCTGCGGTCGATCTGCGTGACACCGTGAAGCGCATCGACGGCACCGAGGTGCCGCTGGTGACGCCGTGGCTTCGGCCCGCTGCGGTCGAGCCTGCGGTGGACGAGCCGTCCGAGCCGACGCCCGGCGCCGGTGTGGCAACGGACGAGACGGGCGTGACGGTGCAGGAAGCGCCGGCAACGTCGAAGGGGCGGCCCCGGTCGGGGAAGACGGCGAAGGGCGGGACGGCGGTCGGGGAACCCGGTGCGCCGCTTGCCAAGGGGGAAGAGCGCGCCGAAGACAAGACGGCGCAGGACAAGACGATGGGGGACAAGACGACGGGGGACTGAACCGGAACCGGTGCGGGGCACCGACAGCAAGGGAGACGAGGCATGACGACGGAAACAAAGCAGGCACCGCTGATGGCGGGCTGGGCGATTGCGGCGGGTGTCGGACTGGTGACGACGGGCGTGGGCCACATCGTCATGGAGCTGAGCCTGCTCCAGGCGGCGGGGGTCGCGGCCGTCCTGTTCCTTGTGGTGGGGATCATCCTCGGCCTGCCGGGCCGCATTCAGGGTGCGCCCAACGTGATGCTGCGCCAGATGCCGGGCGATGATCCGACCTTCGTGCAGCCGCCCCGGACCATGCCCTCGCCACCGACACCCGGACCCCGGACCGAGCCGTTGGAAGCCTCGGCCTCGCCTCTGGTGCAGCCTGTCCACATGGTGTCCGAAGGCGCGCCCGTTGCGACCGATGTCTCCGAGCTTTCGCGCCCGCCCGTCTTGCCCGGGCCACGCGACGGGGTCGGCGACAATCTTCAGGTGATCGAGGGGATCGGGCCGAAGCTGGAGCAGTTGTGCCACGACCTTGGCTTCTGGCACTACGACCAGATCGCGACCTGGACGGATGCCGAGGTGGCGTGGGTCGACATGAACCTGACCGGGTTCAAGGGCCGCGTCACGCGCGACAAGTGGGTGCGCCAGGCCCGCCTGATCGCCGAGGTCGGGGTGGACGAGTTCCTCCGCCGGGCCAAGACGAACGATTACTGATGCCGCGCCCGGCACCATCGCCCCGCGAGCTTGCGCTTGCACGCCAGTCACGCCTTGCGTCACTGGTGATCGCGGGGGCGATGGTCCTCTGGCTGGGCGGCCAGGCGGCGGGGGGCTATTTCGGCTGGGAGGCGAGGTTCGCCTTCCTGTTCGACCTGGCGGCGCTGGCCGCCTTCATCTTCGCGCTCGTCCTGACCTACCGGGTCTGGCGGGCGCGGCGCGAGACCTGAGGGATAGACGATGCTGAAAGACCAGGACCGGATCTTCACCAACCTCTACGGGATGCACGACCGCACCCTTGCGGGGGCGAAGGCGCGCGGCCACTGGGACGGGACCGCCGCGATCCTCGCGCGCGGGCGCGACAAGATCATCGACGAGGTCAAGGCCAGCGGCCTGCGCGGGCGCGGCGGGGCGGGCTTTCCGACCGGCCTCAAGTGGTCCTTCATGCCCAAGGTCAGCGACGGGCGGCCGTCCTACCTTGTCGTGAACGCCGACGAATCCGAGCCGGGCACCTGCAAGGACCGCGAGATCATGCGTCATGACCCGCACACGCTGGTCGAGGGGTGCCTGATCGCAGGCTTCGCGATGGGTGCCAATGCGGGCTACATCTACATCCGGGGCGAATACATCCGCGAGCGCGAGGCGTTGCAGCGCGCGCTCGACGAGGCCTACGAGGACGGGCTTCTGGGGCCGAACGCCGCCGGGTCGGGCTGGGACTTCGACCTTTACCTCACGCATGGGGCCGGGGCCTATATCTGCGGCGAGGAAACGGCGCTTCTGGAAAGCCTCGAGGGCAAGAAGGGCATGCCGCGCATGAAGCCGCCCTTCCCGGCGGGCTCGGGCCTTTATGGCGCGCCGACGACAGTGAACAACGTCGAGTCGATCGCCGTCGTCCCGACCATCCTGCGCCGGGGGCCTGAGTGGTTCTCGGGCTTCGGGCGTCCGAACAACGCAGGCACCAAGCTGTTCGGCATCTCGGGCCACGTGATGAACCCCTGCGTCGTCGAAGAGACGATGTCGATCCCGCTGAAGGAGTTGCTGGAGCGGCACTGCGGCGGCGTCCGGGGCGGCTGGAAGAACATCAAGGCCGTGATCCCCGGCGGCTCGTCCGTGCCATTGCTGACGCAGGCGCAATGCGACGACGCGATCATGGATTTCGACTGGCTGCGCGAGCAGAAATCGGGCCTCGGGACGGCGGCGGTCATCGTGATGGATCAGTCGGTCGACATCATCAAGGCGATCTGGCGGCTGTCGAAGTTCTACAAGCACGAAAGCTGCGGCCAGTGCACGCCCTGCCGCGAGGGCACCGGCTGGATGATGCGCGTGATGGACCGCCTCGTGCGCGGCGAGGCCGAGGTCGAAGAGATCGACATGCTGATCTCGGTCACGAAGCAGGTCGAGGGCCACACGATCTGCGCCCTCGGCGACGCCGCCGCCTGGCCGATCCAGGGCCT
>JANPJD010000116.1:0-19696 GCA_031425325.1 Rhodobacterales bacterium
GCTTGAAGGCTTGCTCGACGAGTTCTCGACCGCAGGCGGCCTCGATCCACGCCGCCGCGACAGGCTGACCGCGGACATCCGCGCCGAGGCGGCTGCTGCGGGGGTCGAGGCCGACCTGGGGATCGGCCCCGAGGCGACGGCGGCCGAGGCAATCACCCGCATCGACCGCTTCGTCTGCGACGTGAAGGAAAGCCGCTACGGCGACGGGCTGCACGTCTATGGCCGCGCGGACAACCCAGAGGCCGAAGCCGTGGCGCGGGCAGAGCGTGCGGGTCTGATAGACGCGCTGGCGGGGCGCCGCGTGGCGCCGGGGCCATCCGGCTCGCCCTGGCGGGGGCGACGCGATGTGCTGCCGACGGGGCGCAACCTTTTCACGACCGACCCGCGCGCCGTGCCCTCGCGGGCGGCCCACGCACAGGGCGTACGGCTGGCGGACGAGCTGGTACGGCGGCACCTTCAGGACCACGGCGACTGGCCGCGCGGGCTGGTGGTCGACCTCTGGGGCTCGGCCACGATGCGGACGGCGGGCGAGGAGTTCGCGATGGCGCTGCACCTGCTGGGGGTGCGGCCGGTCTGGGACGACGGGACCGACCGCGTCTCGGGGTGGGAGATCCTGCCCATCGCCCTTCTGGACCGCCCCCGGATCGACGTGACGCTGCGCGTCTCGGGCCTGTTCCGGGACGTCTTTCCTACGCTGTCTGCACTGTTCGGACAGGCGGTGCGGGCGCTGGCCCAGCGCGACGAGGCGGCGGACTGGAACCCGTTCGTGGGGCGGGGCGGCGCGCGGGTTTACGGTCCGGCCCCGGGCCGCTACGGCCTGTCGATGGGCGAGGCTGCCGAGGACTATACCGAGGCCGGGCGGCGCGCCGCGGGCGAGGCCTGGCTCGAGGCAAGCTCTTGGGCGCTCGACGCGGCAGAGCCGGTGCGCGACGCGGGCGGCATCGCGGCGCGCGTGGCCGGGGCCGATGCCTTCGTCCACGCGCAGGACCTGCCCGAGACGGACCTTCTGCTGGCCGCGGACTATGCCGCGCACGAAGCGGGCTTCGCTGCGGCACAGGCGGTCACGGGGGGGCGCGCAGCCCTCTACCACCTCGACGCGACGGACCCCGACCGGCCCCGCGCCCGGCCGCTCCGCGAAGAGATCGCGCGTGTCGTGCGGGGCCGCGCGGCGCAGCCCGGCTGGACGCGGGGCATGATGCGCCACGGATTTCGCGGGGCCGCCGAAATCGCCGCAACGCTCGATCATCTCGGGGCCTTCGCGCACCTGGCGGGCGTGGTCGAGCCGCACCTGATCGACCTTTATCATGACGCGACGCTGGGCGATCCGGCAGTGCGCGCCTTTCTTCAGCGCGAGAACCCCGGCGCGCTTGCGGCGATGGAGGCGCGCTTCGCGGCCCTGCACGCAGCGGGCCTTTGGCAGACGCGGCGCAATTCGATCCTCGCGGGGCTCGCGTCGTGACGGGCACCGCGGCGAGGGAGCCGCGTGTCGCGGCGAAGGGCTGGTGTCCGGGGGGGCACCGTCCGATGGCCTCGGGCGACGGGCTGATCTTCCGGGTGCGGCCCCGCCTCGGGCGGCTGACGGTCGCCGAGGTGCTGGGGCTTTGCGAGGTTGCGGCGCGGTTCGGCTCGGGGATCGTCGAGCTCACGAGCCGCGCGAACCTTCAGGTGCGAGGCGTGCGCGCAGGGACCGAAGACGCGGTCGTCGCGGCGCTTGAAACGCTTGCCTTGCTCGACCCGCCCGAGGTCGAGTCGCGGCGCAACATCATCGTGACCCCCCTCTGGCAACCGGGCGACGAGACCGAAAAGATCGCGCGCGACCTGATGGCGCGGCTGGGCGATCTGCCCGACCTGCCTGCGAAGTTCGGCTTCGCTGTCGATGCCGGGTTTTCCCCCGTGCTGGGCGCGGCCTCGGCGGATGTGCGGATTGAGCGTGGGGCGCAGGGCGGGCTGATCTGCCGTGCGGATGGCTGTGCGCGGGGGCGGCCCGTGACGGCGGACGGGGCTGCGGCGGCGCTGGTGGCGCTGGCGCGCTGGTTCGCGGCGACCGCAGGCGATGCGGGCCGCATGGCGCGGCATCCGGTGCTTTCGGCGGTCGAGGGCAGCGAGGCCCCTGCCCCGCCCGCGCCCCTGCCCGGCCCGGGAGCATCGCCGCTGGGGCCGGTTTGCGGGGTGCCGTTCGGCCAGATCGAGGCGGGCACCCTCGCGCGTCTGGTCGAGGGAAGCGGCGCCGTGGCGCTTCGGCTGACGCCCGGGCGCTGCCTTGTGCTGGAAGGCGGGCGGCCCGTCGCGATGGAGGGCGTCCATTTCGCGCCCGACCCGGTGCTTGCGGTGCAGGCCTGCCCCGGCGCGCCGTTCTGCGGGGCAGCGAGTGTCGCGACGCGCGGTATCGCCCGCGCGCTGGCAGGCCATGTGCCGGGGCTGCACGTCTCGGGCTGCGCCAAGGGATGCGCCCATCCCGGGGCGGCGGCGGTGACACTGGTGGGGCGCGACGGGCGGTTCGACCTTGTGCGGAACGGCACGGCGTGGGATGCGCCGGGCCAGACGGGGTTGACCGGGGCAGAGCTTGCCCGGATGTTCGGGGCGCATGATGCACCGCTATGAGACCGACGGGGCGGCCATCTACCGCGCCTCCTTCGCGATGATCCGGGCCGAGGCGGACCTTGCGCGCTTCTCGCCCGAAGAAGAGATCGTCGCCGTCCGCATGATCCATGCGGCGGGGATGGTCGGGCTGGAGCGCCAGATCCGCTTTTCACCCGACTTCGCTGTCGCCGCGCGGGCCGCACTCGAGGCCGGCGCACCGATCCTGTGCGATGCGCGGATGGTCAGCGAAGGGATCACGCGCAAGCGCCTGCCTGCGGGGAACGCGGTGATCTGCACGCTGAACGATCCGGCCGTGCCGGGCCTTGCGGCGGCGATGGGCAACACCCGCTCGGCGGCAGCGCTTGAGTTATGGCGGCCCCATCTGGCGGGCGCGGTGGTCGCGATCGGCAATGCGCCGACGGCACTTTTCCACCTTCTGAACATGCTGATGGACCCCGCCTGCCCGCGCCCTGCCGCGATCATCGGCTGTCCGGTGGGGTTTGTGGGGGCCGCCGAGTCGAAGGACGCGCTCTTCGCTGACCCGCCTGCGCCCGCCTGCATCGTCGCGGGCCGCCTGGGCGGATCGGCGATCACGGTGGCCGCCGTCAACGCGCTCGCGAGCCGCACGGAATGAGCGGGGCCTCCACCTGGGGCACGATCTGGGGGCTCGGCCTCGGCCCCGGCGAGCCGGACCTGATGAGCGTGCGCGCCGACCGCCTGCTGCGCGGCGCGCGACATGTCGCTTTCTTCCGCAAGGCGGGCAAACCCGGACAGGCGCGGCGCATCGTCGAGGGGATGCTGCCCGAGGGCGTGGTCGAACACGCGATGGAATATCCCGTCACGACCGAGATCGACGTGGCGGACCCCGGCTACAACGCCTGCCTTGCGCCCTTCTACGCCGCTTGGGCCGCGCGCCTTGCTGCCCTCTCTGAGGCAGGACACGAGGTGATCGTGCTCTGCGAGGGCGATCCCTTCTTCTACGGCTCGTTTATGCACCTGCATACGCGCCTTGCAGCCACCCATCCGGTGCGGGGGGTGCCCGCGATCACCGGCTTGTCGGGTGCCTGGACCGCGACGGGGATGCCGATCACCTGGGGCGACGACGTGCTGACCGTGCTGATGGCGACCCTGCCCGAGACCGAGCTTGCGCGCCGCATGGCCGACAGCGACGCGCTGGTGGTGATGAAGATCGGGCGCAACATCGACAAGGTGCGCCGCGCGCTGACGACTGCTGGCCGGATGGAGGCAGCCTGGCTGGTCGAGTTCGCAACCATGCCCGGCCAGACCGTGACGCGGCTGGCCGAGTGCGAGGGGCGCGTGACGCCCTATTTCTCGATCGTGCTGGTGCATGGCCAGGGGCGACGACCATGAGCGGGGCGCGCGTGGCGGGGACAGGAGCGGGGGTTTTGCGCCCCCGCACCCCGGCAAGATGTTTCTCCAAAGTGAAAGCGGGCGGGGTTTGAGCGGCTGGCTGCGGATCGCGGGGCTCGGGCCGGGAGCAGAGGCGCTTGTCACGCCCGAGGTGCGGGCGGCGCTGGCGGAGGCGACCGATGTGGTGGGCTATGTGCCCTATGTCGCGCGGGTGGCGCCCCGCGAAGGGCTGGCGCTGCACCCCAGCGACAACCGGGTCGAGACGGACCGGGCGGGCCATGCGCTGAGGCTTGCCGAAGGGGGGGCGCGGGTGGTCGTCGTGTCTTCGGGCGATCCGGGGGTCTTCGCGATGGCCTCGGCGGTGTTCGAGGCGGTCGAGGCGGGACCGGCCAAGTGGGCTTCGCTCGACATCCGGGTGCTGCCGGGGATCACGGCGATGCTGGCGGCGGCGGCGGCGGCGGGCGCGCCGCTGGGGCATGATTTCTGCGCCATCAACCTGTCGGACAACCTCAAGCCCTGGGCGCTTATCGAGCGGCGGCTGCGCCTTGCCGCCGAGGCGGATTTCGCGATGGCCTTCTACAACCCGCGCTCGGCCTCGCGGCCCGAAGGGTTCGCGCGGGCGCTGACGGTGCTGCGCGACGCCTGCGGCGATGCGCGGCCCGTGATCTTCGCGCGTAACGTCTCGCTGCCCGACCAGACGATCCGGGTGGTGCCGCTGACCGAGGCAGAGCCCGGCATGGCCGACATGCGGACGCTTGTGATCGTCGGCTCGTCGGCGACGCGGCTCATTGCGCGCGACGGCGCGCCCTTCGTCTACACCCCGCGCTCGGTCGTGCCATGATCGAGCCAATGCAGTACCTCGGCGAGGCTGGTGGCCTCGGGCCGGTCCGGCAGCGGCGGGCGGTCGATCATCAGGACCGGCACTCCAAGGGCGCGGGCCGCCGCGAGCTTGGCGGAGGCCCCTTTGCCGCCTGCGTTCTTCGCGACCAAAAGCTCGGTGCGGTGCGCCTCCATCAGGGCGCGGTCGCTTTCGGTGTCAAAGGGCCCGCGCGCGACGACGATCTCATGTTGTGGCAGGATCGGCGACACCTCGGGCGGATCGACGAGGCGCAGCAGGTAATGGTGCTGAGGCTGCGCCGCGAAGGCGTCGACATGCATCCGGCCCAGGGCCAGGAACACCCGGCGGGCCGGACCACCGAGGGCCGCGACAGCGGCGGCGATGTCGGGCACCGTGGTCCAGTCGTCGCCGGGCACAGGTCGCCACGCCGGGCGGGTGTGGGCGATAAGTGCCACGCCCGTCGCGCGCGCCGCCTCGACAGCGTTCCGGCTCATCTGCGCGGCGAAGGGGTGGGTCGCGTCGATCAGGTGGGTGACCTCGTCGTCGCGCAGATAGGCGGCAAGCCCCTCGGCCCCGCCGAAGCCGCCCGTCCGGGTCGGCACCGGCTGCGCCTTGGGCTCTTCGACCCGGCCGGCATAGGAAAGCGTCGCCTCTTCGCCAAGGTCGGCAAGGCGGGCGGCGAGGGCGCTCGCCTCGGTCGTGCCGCCGAGGATCAGGATGTTTCGCATGGCTGAGGGTCCCTGGCTGACGATCGTGGGGCTGGGCGAGGATGGACCGGATGGGCTGCCCCCCGCAAGCCGCCGCGCCCTTGAGGCCGCCGAGGTGGTGCTGGGGGCCGCGCGGCATCTGGCGTTGCTGCCGGGTCTTGGCGCGCGGACGGTCCCGTGGCCCGTGCCCTTCGCGGACGGGTTGCCGCTGCTGATGGCCGAGCGCGGGCGGCGTGCGGTGATGCTGGTCTCGGGCGATCCGTTCTGGTTCGGCGCGGGCACGGTCCTAGCCCGCGCCCTGCCACCTGGTGAGTGGGTGGCCCTGCCGGGTGTTTCGACCTTCTCGCGCGCCGCCGCCCGGATGGGCTGGGCGCTGGAAGGGACGGTCTGCCTTGGCCTTCACGCGGCCCCGCTGGCGCGGATGCGCCCGCATCTGGCGCAAGGCCTGCGCCTGATCGTGCTGCTGCGCGACGGCGCGGCGGTGGCGGACCTTGCGCGGTATCTCTGCGCCGAGAGGTTCGGGGCGTCGCGCCTGACGGTGATGGAGGCGTTGGGGGGTCCGCGCGAGCGGCTGCGGCCGATGCGGGCATCCGACGACGTGCCAGGCGATGTGGCACATCCCGTCGCGGTGGCGGTCGAGCCGCTGGGTGGCCCTGCCCTGCCCTGCGGGCTGGGGCTGGATGATGCGTGGTTTGTGCATGACGGGCAGATCACGAAGCGCCCCGTCCGTGCGCTGACGCTGTCGGCGCTGGCCCCCCGGCCCGGCGAGAGGCTGTGGGACATCGGCGCAGGCTCGGGCTCGGTCGGGATCGAGTGGCTCCGCGCGCATTCCGCCTGCGAGGCCGTCGCGGTCGAGGCGGATGCCGGGCGCGCCGCCCGGATCGCCGTCAATGCCGCGCGGCTGGGGGTGGACCGGCTGCGGGTCGTGCAGGGACGCGCGCCCGAGGCGCTGGCGGGCTTGCCCGCGCCCGACGCGGTCTTTGTCGGCGGAGGCGCATCGGATGCGCTGCTGCTCGCTCTGTGGGAGGTCATGCCCGCGGGATGCCGCCTTGTGTGCAACGCCGTGACGCTCGAATCCGAGGCGCTGCTCGCCGCGTGGCACGCCCGCTGCGGCGGGTCGATGCTGCGGATCGAGTTGGCCGAGGCGGCCCCGCTCGGATCGCGTCGGGGCTGGCGCGCGAGCTATCCCGTGGTGCAGTGGAGCGTGGTGCGATGATCGTCGCGGGGTTCGGGTTTCGCGCGGGCGCCGGGGTCGCGTCGATGCGCGACGCCTTAGCGCGGGCGGCGGGCGGGCGAAGGGTTGCGGCGCTTGCGACGCTGACCGACAAGGCGGCGGCGCTGGAGCCGCTCGCGCGAGAGATGGGCGTCCGGGTGATCGCGGTGGGGGACGTGGCGGGCGTCGGCACGGCGACCCGGTCGGCAGCGTCGCACCGGGCGCGCGGGACCGGCAGCGTGGCCGAGGCGGTGGCGCTGGTCGCGGCGGGACGGGGCGCGACGCTTCTGGGCATGCGGGCGGTGTCGGGCGACCGTATGGCAACCTGCGCGCTGGCCGAAAGCCCGGGCGGGGCCCCGGAAGAGGGTGGGAACGAGGCGCTCGGATGAGACTGGTGGCGAGGCCCCGGATCATGTCCGGAACTGCGGGGAGATGGCCGTGACGGGCGGCGGCGACAGGACGACGCTTGTGATGCCGGATGCGGGACAGGACGTGGCGCAGCCCCGGATCATGTCCGGGGCTGCGGAGGGGATCGTATGACAGGACGAGACGCGGCAGAGAAGGCAGGGTGATGACAGTGCATTTCATTGGGGCGGGACCGGGCGCGCCGGATCTTCTGACCCTGCGCGGGCGCGACCTGATCGCGGCCTCGCCCGTTTGCCTCTACGCAGGCTCGCTGGTGCCTGAGACGGTGCTGGCGCATTGCCCAGATGGCGCGCGGATCGTCAACACCGCGCCGATGGACCTCGACGCGATCATGGCCGAGATCGCTGCGGCGGACGCGGCGGGGCAGGACGTGGCGCGGCTGCATTCGGGCGATCTGTCGGTCTGGTCGGCGATGGGCGAGCAGCTTCGCCGCCTGCGCGCGATGGGGATCGCCTTTACTGTGACGCCGGGGGTTCCGTCCTTTGCCGCCGCCGCCGCGACCCTTGGGGCAGAGTTGACGCTGCCGGGCCTCGCGCAGTCGGTCGTGCTGACGCGCACATCGGGGCGCGCATCGGCGATGCCCGAGGGCGAGACGCTGGCGGCCTTTGCGGCAACGGGCGCCACGCTTGCGGTGCATCTGTCGATCCATGTGCTTGGCCGCGTGGTGGCCGAGGTGCTGCCGCATTACGGGCCGGACTGCCCGGTAGCGGTCGTCTGGCGCGCGTCCTGGCCCGACGAGCGGGTGGTGCGCGGCACCCTTGCCGACATCGAGGCGGCGGTGGGCGAGAGCATGGAGCGGACGGCGCTGATCCTGGTTGGCCCGGCGCTGGCGCAAGAGGGGTTCGGCGAGAGCCGGCTTTATGCGGCGGATTACGACCGGCGGTTCCGGGGCGGGCGCGCGGATGGGTGAGGCGTCACAGAGGACCGAAAGGAAACGCGCCAGTGGGGCGTTTCCCGGTCCGATTGCCGAAGGGTGCAGGCCCGCAGGCAAGGGGCCATCCGCGATCCCGACATCCGCAATCCGGCCGCGCCTGCCCGGGCGGGCGCGGATCGCGCCTGCCTATGGGCAGGCAGGCGCGGCCGGATTTGTCGACGGACAAATCCGGCAAGACGGCGGGGCCAATGCCCGGTCTCTGTCGCAGGATCGTTCGACACACCCATGACCCTCCCCCCCGGCCTTCTCGTCTCGGCCCCCGCCTCGGGCACCGGCAAGACCACGGTCATGCTGGGGCTCTTGCGCGCGCTGCGCGAGGACGGCCTCGCCGTGCAGCCGTTCAAGTGCGGGCCGGACTACATCGACCCCGCCTTCCACCGGGCCGCCGCCGGGCGCGCCTCGTTCAACCTCGACACCTGGGCGATGGGCGGCGGCCTTCTCGATGCCATTGCGGCGCAGGCGGCGGGAACGGACATCATCGTCGCCGAGGGCTCGATGGGCCTTTACGATGGCGTGGCGACGCCCGGGGAAACGGGCACTGGCGCCAGCGCCGAGGTCGCGGCCCGCATGGGCTGGCCGGTGATCCTGGTCGTCGATGTCTCGGGGCAGGCGCAGTCGGCGGCGGCGACTGCGCTCGGCTTTGCGCGCTACCGGCCCGACCTGCGCTTCGCGGGCGTCATCCTGAACCGCGTCGCAAGCGCGCGGCACGAACGCCTTGCCCGCCTCGGGATGGAGGCGGCGGGCCTGACCGTGCTGGGCGCCCTGCCCCGGCGCGGCGATCTGGTCTTGCCCGAGCGGCACCTCGGCCTTGTGCAGGCGGTGGAACATCCCGACCTCGAGGCCGCGATCGTGGCCTATGCGGCCTTCCTGCGCGCGCATGTCGACCTTGCCGCGATCCGCGCGGCGGCGGCAGGCGGCCGAACCCCCGCCCCCGGCCCGCTGCCGCGCCCGCCCGCGCAGCGCATCGCGCTGGCACAGGATGCGGCCTTTTCCTTCGCCTATCCGCATGTGCTGGCCGGATGGCGCGCGGGCGGCGCCGAGATCCTGCCCTTCTCGCCCCTCGCCGACGAGGCCCCGCCTGACGCCGACCTCTGCTGGCTGCCGGGCGGCTATCCCGAACTGCATGCTGGCCCCCTTGCCGCCGCCGAACGGTTTCGCGCGGGTCTCGCGACCTTCGCCGCCACGCGCCCCGTACATGGCGAATGCGGGGGCTACATGGCATTGGGCGAGGCGTTGATCGACAAGGCGGGGGTGCGTCACCGGATGGCCGGGCTTCTCGGCCTTGTGACAAGCTACGAGACGCGCCGGATGCACCTTGGCTACCGCCACGCCACGCTGGCGGCCCCGATGCCGGGCCATGCGCCCGGTGCCCGGCTGGCAGGTCACGAATTCCACTACTCGACGATCGTCACGCAGCCCGATGCACCGCTGGCCCGCGTGACGGATGCCGAAGGGGCCGAGGTGGCCGAGACGGGATCGGTGCGCGGCCTTGTCAGCGGCACCTTCTTTCACCTGATCGCGGAGCGGGCATGACCGGCTTCGTCTCGTTCGTGGGCTCCGGTCCGGGCGATCCCGACCTGCTGACGGTGCGCGCCGTCGACCGCCTGCGGGCCGCAGATGCGGTGCTGTTCGACGACCTCTCGGCGGGCGCGATTCTGCACCTTGCGCGACCGGGCGCGGACCTGGTCGCGGTGGGCAAGAGGGCTGGCCGCCCCTCGCCGAAGCAGGACCATGTAAGCCGCCTTCTGGTGGATTATGCGGCGACCGGCGCGCGCGTGGTGCGCCTGAAATCCGGCGATCCCACGATCTTCGGGCGGCTCGAGGAAGAGATCGTTGCCCTGCGCGCCGCCGCCATTCCGTTCGAGATCGTGCCCGGCGTGACCACCGCGACAGCGGCGGCGGCGGCGGTAGCGATCCCGCTGACGCGGCGGTTGACGGCGCGGCGGGTGCAGTTCGTGACGGGGCATGACGTGGCGGGCGCGCTGCCGCCCGACCTCAACATGGCGGCGCTGGCCGATCCGCTGGCGACCACGGTCGTCTTCATGCCCAAGCGCACCTTCCCGGCGCTCGCAGCCGCCCTGATCGCGCATGGCCTGCCGGCCGACACGCCCTGCCTGCTTGCCGAGAACGTGAGCCATCCCGACCAGCGGCTGCACCGCGACACGGTTGCGGGCCTCGCCGCGCGCCTTGCCGACCTCGCCTCTGGCGCCCCGGCGCTGATCCTTTACGGGCCGCTCATGGACGGCGAAATGTCGTGAAGGGCGATTGACGGACCCCACGGGGATGTTACCAAGGAAAGGTTCGAAGGTGTCCTTCGCCCCAAAGGCACGGGATGAAACGGGAAGCCGGTCCGGTGCCATGCACCAAGTCCGGCGCTGCCCCCGCAACGGTAGGCGAGTGAAGGCCGGTCCTGATGCCACTGCGCGGCTTCGCGTGGGAAGGCGGGCCGGTCCGGGGAGCCCCCCGCTCGCAAGCCCGGAGACCGGCCCGAGAACGGCCAACGGGGCGCCCTGCCTCGCCGATCCATGCCGCTGCACGGGGTGTATGCGGTGCAAGGAGACCAAGGATGCATATCGAACCCGGCCTCGTCGACGGCGCGAAGATCGCGCTGTCCTATGCCACCGCCGCCGCTGCGGCGACTGTGGGCGTCAAGATGGCGGCGGACCATGTCCGGCGTGACGGTGCGGCCTCGCTGGCCCTCCGTTCGGTCGTGGCGACTGCGCTCGTGTTCGTCTTCTTCGAGGTGCTGCCGCATGTGGCGGTCGGCGTGTCAGAAGTTCACCTGATCTTCGGGACGACGCTTCTGCTGCTTCTGGGCACCGCCCCGGCGGCTGTCGGCCTTGCGGCCGGTCTTGCGGTGCAGGGCCTGATCTTCGCGCCCGCCGACCTGCCGCAATATGCGATGAACGTGACGACGCTGCTGGTGCCGCTCTTCGCGATCCACGCGCTCGCCCGCCGGGTGATCGCCGCCGACACGCCTTACGTCGACCTCGGCTACGCGCAGGTCGCGAAGCTGTCGGTCGTCTATCAGGGCGGGATCGTGACCTGGGTGGCGTTCTGGGCGATCTGGGGCCAGGGCGTCGGCGTCGACAATCTGTCGAGCATCGGCACCTTCGGTCTGGCCTATATGGCGGTTGTCCTGGTCGAGCCGCTGGTCGACCTTGCCGTTCTCGCCGGGGCCAAGGCCCTGCGGAACCGCCCGCTTGGCGGGTTGCTGAACGCCCGGCTGTTCCGCGCGGCCTGAGCGCCCCAAGGACCGCCACGATCCGATGATCGAGCTTGCCCTCGTCGGCATCGGATCGGGCGCGCCCGGCCACCTTACCGCCGAGGCGCAGGCGGTGCTGGCCGGGGCCGACTTGCTTTTGCTGCCTACCAAGGGCGAGGAGAAGGCGGCCCTCGCTGATCTGCGCCATGCCCTTTGCGCCCGGCTGCCGGGACGGGTTGCCGAGTTCGCGATCCCCGAGCGGGACGAGGCGACGCCCGGCTACCTAGACCGCGTCAACGACTGGCACGATGTGATCGCGGGCCGCTGGGCCGAGGCGATCGACCGCCACCTGCCGCAGGGCGGGCGCGTTGCATTGATGATCTGGGGAGATCCGTCGCTTTACGATTCCAGCCTGCGGATCGCCGACCGCCTGCGCGCCACCGGGCGCGACCTGACCGTGCGGGTGATCCCCGGCCTTACCAGTCTGCAACTTCTGACTGCCCGCCATGCCATCCCGCTGAACACGCTGGGGGGCGCCGTGCAGATCACCCCGGCGCGCCGCCTGCGGGCCGAGGGGTGGCCTGCGGGCGTGGACACCGTCGTCGTGATGCTTGATGCCGCAACCGCCTTCACGACCGTGCCGCCCGAAGGCGTGACAATCTGGTGGGGCGCCTATCTGGGGATGGATTGCGAGATGCTCGACCACGGCCCCCTGGCCGAGGCGGGACCCCGCATCGTGGCCGCGCGGGCGGCGGCGCGGGCCGCGCAGGGCTGGATCATGGACATCTACCTGATGCGCCGCGAGGCTTGAGGCGCTACTTGCCGCTGCGCGGAAGGTAGCCCGCCACGACTTGCAACAGGCGGAAGGCCGTGGGCGCATCGTTCTGCACCACGGCCAGGAACGCCTCGGCGCTGATCCGCAGCGCCACAAGGTCTGTCTGCGCGCGCATCCCGAGCGAGCGCGGCTCGCCCCGGATCAGGCCCAACTCGCCCACGAGCGTGCCCGGCATTGCCGAAGCGATCAGCCGTTCCGGCCCGCCCTCGACCGGGAGGTAGAGCCCCGCCTCGCCCTCGGCGATCAGATAGGCGCCGTCCGACGGATCGTCGTTCTTGTGGAACACGTCCGTCCCCGCCGCCGCGGTGTACCAGCGCGCGCCGAATGCCAGAAGGCGCTGCTGGCGGCGGTCGAGCCCGGCGAAGAGTTCGGTCGTCTCGAGCAGACGCAGCTTGCGCGCAAGGTCGGCGCTGGCGACGTTGTCCTCGGTCTCGGCCACCGTACCCGCGCCGACGATCTGGCCATGCGCGATCTCGAAATGCAGGTCATGCTCGGACGGATCGGCGAACCGCGCCTGAAGCAGGATGATCGTCGCTTCGGGCAGTAGGCGCCGCAGCCGCGCAAGAGCGGCACTGCGGCTGGCCGCATCCTGGCTGGCCAGCACCTGATCCAGGATCAGCACGTCGGGCTTCTTGATCGCAGCCCGACAGAGATCGAGCGTCTCGACCAGATGCGACGAGAGGTTCCCGCCGCCGAGATCGGTCGGCAGCGACTGCACGAGCGCCGTGATCGGCCGGTCAAGCCCGGCGGCCCGAACTTCAGCCCGCACGATCTCGCGCAGGCGGTCAGCGCGCGACCCCGCACTTTCCGAGATCTTGCCGAAGATCACGTTCTCGAGGACCGACAGCCCCGGCGAGAGGGCGTCGGCATCGAGCGGCGCGAAGAGCGCGCCGGTGCGGTCGCGCAGCATCGCGGCCTCGGCCTGGCGCAGCCGCACGATCCGGGCCTGCATCGCCTCGGTGAAGGCCGGGCCGATCTGCTCGGCGGATATCTGGAACGGGACCGACAGAAGCACCGCAAGATCCTGATCGTCGTACTCGCGGTCCGAAGTTCCGGGCTGCTCCAGCAACTCGACCGCGCGGGCATAGACGGCCGGGTCGAGGCCCAGATTGCGGAACAGCGGGTGGTCCGTGCCGTCCAGCCCGAAGGTCTGACGCAGCATCTCGACCACGTCGCGCGCAAGGTCGAGCAACTCGCGCTCGAGCTTCAGCTTCCGCAGAAGGCCAAGGAAATCGCCGTCCGCCATCAGCACCTCGGGCGTGATCGGCGCACGGGGCATGGCGAACAAAAGGTTGCCCGCAAGCGGCAGGGCCGGGTTGTAGGCCGAACGGTCGAACGGAAACCAGACCGCCCCGAGGTCGGCCTCGGCCAGCTTGCGCCCCAGCACCGGACGCAGCGCCACAAGCCGTGCCGCAAGCACAGGGTCCTGCGCGGGATCGAGCGTCTGGTCGAGACCGAGGTCGAACATCCGCCCCTCGGTGTCGATCGCGCCCGCAAGATCAAGCCACCAGTCGCTGACCTCGGCCGCCGAGCCGAGGTCGGCGCGCGCAGGGTCGAGCCAGTCGGCGTTCAGCGGGTCCGGCGAGTTGCCGGCACGCTTGGCCTCGCGGAACCGGTCGTCCTCGGACACCGATGCCGGCTGCGCCCAGAGAGCCCAAAGCAGGTTCGCGCCGAACGTGCCCTGCATGACGAAGGGGCGCGAACCGGCATAGCCGATGCGCGCCGCAATCACACCCTGATGAAGCGATGCAAGGTCATGGCCCGCGATGCGGATGCTGCCGCTCGACGGACGTGTCTCCCGCGTCATGAGCTCGGCAAGCGCGCGACGATCCTCCTCGCTTTCGGCAGCAATCGCGATGGTCCGCCCACGCGGCAGGGTGGTGGTTATGTCGCGCAGGATCACTGCCCCGTCCGCGCTCCGCAAGGACACGTCCACAAGCTCGATGTCGCCGGTCAGGCGCGGGATGACGGCGGGTTCGCCGTCGAACAGCCGTTCGTCGAACATGCCCTCGGGGGCGAAGCGCTCGGTCACGACGGTCCAGCGCAGCTGCGCCTCCTGCAGCTGGTTGTAATAGGCCAGAAGCTCGTTCCACGGCGTCGACAGGTCCTTGTGCGCTGCGAGCGCCGCCACGAGCGCGCCGAGCGAAAGGTTTCCCTGGATAACAAGGTAGCCGCCGAACGAGTAGAAAAGCAGCGGCGTGAGCTGCGTGATGAAGTTGTTCACGAACTTCATGAAGAACTTCTTCTGGTAGATCTCGAACCGGATGTGGAACAGGATGCCCAGCCGCTCGGACACCAGCGCCCGGCGGTGGCGCAGCGATCCGCTGCGGCGCAGGTGAACCGCACCCGCCGCCGTCTCGCCAATCTCGGAGGCAAGCTTGCGGACTTCCTTGACCCGGGCACGGTTCAGCACGTTGATCTGGCGCTGCATGCGCGGGATCAGCCAGGCCTGAAGCGGGATCAGCGCCACGGCCGCCAGCGCGAACCACACGCTTTGCATCAGCAGGAAACCAAGGATGGTCAGCATCTGGCCCGCCTGCAGGACGGGTTGCGAGATCGCCTCGCCCATCATGCCGCCCAGCTGCTCGGCCTCGGCGGTCACCATCGAGACGATCTCACCCTGCGAGGTGCGCTGGAAATAGGGCTGCGGAAAGCGCAGCACGCGGGTGATGAGGTCGTAGCGGAAGCGGCGCAGCATCCGCTCGGCAAGGATGCCCTTCATCGTGTTGACGCGCATCTTCATCAGGCCCTGCGCGATCACCGACAGCAGGAACCCGAAGCAAAGCAGCCACAGGAAATGGACCTGAGGGATCTGAACGCCCAGCACCGTCACCGGGTCCGAGGTGGCACCGATGGCGTCGTTGATGATGCGCTTGGGCAGTTCGAGCGTGAGATAAAGGATCGGAAACAGCGATGCCGTCAGGACGACGAGCACAAGCTGGTCCCGACGGGAATACTTCCAGATGAAAGCGAAGAGCGTGCGTTCGATCTTAGTCGTCCCGCTCGGGCAAGGTCCTCGGGATGTTTGACGCGCCCTCGCTTCGTTCGCAACCGTTACTTGGTCGCTTCGCTTGATCGCTCAGGCGGGCCTGTCGCCGAAATGCGCCAGCGCGCCGTAAAGGTCGGGCCGCCGGTCGCGGAACAGTCCCCAGCCGCGCCGCAGGTGGGCGATCGCATCCAGATCGAAGGTGGCGAGGATAACTTCCTCGCCGGTCCGGCTGGCGCGCGCCGCAATCTGCCCCGTCTCGTCCGCGATGAAGGACGACCCGTAGAAGGTGACCGCCGTGCCGTCGGGGGCCGTTTCGGTGCCGATGCGGTTCGAGGCGATGACAGGCAGGATGTTCGCCGCCGCGTGGCCGCGCATCACCGTTTCCCAATGCGGCTGGCTGTCATAGCCGGGCTGCGGTGGCTCTGACCCAATGGCGGTCGGATATAGCAGCATCTCGGCCCCCATCAGCGCCATCGCGCGGCCCGCCTCGGGGAACCATTGGTCCCAGCAGATGCCAACACCAATCCGGCCCGCCGCCGTCTGCCAGACGCGCAGCCCGGTGTCGCCGGGGGTGAAGTAGAACTTTTCCTCGTAGCCCGGCCCCTGCGGGATGTGGCTCTTGCGGTAGGTCCCGAGCACGCTTCCATCCGCGTCGATCATCGCGATCGAGTTGAAATGCGCCTGCCCTGCCCTCTCGAACACCGACAATGGCAGCACCACGCCAAGCTCGCGCGCAAGGTCGGCAAAGCGGGCGACCAGCGGATGCCCGTCAAGGGGCTGGGCGAGGGCGAAATGCGAAGGCTCCTGCGTGATGCAGAAGTAGGGGGCGGCGAACAACTCCTGGATCAGGATGACATCGGCACCCTGCGCGGCGGCGGCGCGCACCAGCGCCTCGGCCCGGTCGGCATTGGCAGGCAGCTCCCAGGTGCAGGCAAACTGCGTAGCGGCGACGGTGACGGCGCGCATGGCGGCTCCTCGAGGGGGATGAGGCGGCGGGATGGCCCGGGATGGTCTGGGTCGGGGCCGTCCCCGCAGGCCAAGTCCTCGGCCTGCGGGGTGTCAAGGTTCAGGCGGCGAGCGAGAGGACCGTCGCGATGCCGAGTTCGCCGAAGCCGTTGAACCGCGTGTTCGTCACGGTCGAATAGGCCCCCATCCCCTGAAACACGAGGCAGTCGCCTTCGGCGATGTCGGCGGGCAGGCGCAGCTCGCCCGGCAGGCGGTCGTAACTGTCGCAGGTCGGGCCGAACACGATGAGGTCGCGGGCCGCACCTTGGCGGCGCTGCCCCTCGGGCGAGAGGACCGTCGTGCGGTCGATCACGCCGATCATATTCAGCTCGGTCAGCGAGCCGTAAAGCCCGTCGTTCAGGAATACATGCGTGTCGTCGCGCACCGCCTTGACCGGGCAGGCCACAGCGAAGGCGTCGCCGACAAGGCCGCGCCCCGGTTCGCAGACGAGGGCCGGGCGGTCGGCGCCGAAGGTCTCGGTCGCGACGCGGTCGATCAGCGCGAAGATCGCCTCGAGCGGCGGCAGCACACCCGTCATGCGGTGCGACGGGAAGCCGCCGCCCACGTTCAGCCGCGCAATCCGCACGCCCGCATCCGCCGCGATCCGGCCTGCGGCCCGGATGTAATGCTCCCAAGCCTGCGGATCGGCGCACTGGGTGCCCGGATGGAACGTCAGCGACGGGACGAAGCCGGCCTCGGCAACGGCGCGCAGAAGGTCGGTCGCAAGCTCTGTCGTGGCGCCGAACTTGGCGCCGAAGTTGTAGGCGGCCCCCTCGACCGGCAACTTGAAGCGCACTGCGATCTCGGTGCCCTGTGCGGGGACCATCTCGATCAGCTTGGCGAGTTCAGTGCGCGAGTCGACCGAGTAGGATTGCACGCCCAGTTCGACAGCGACCGCGATCTCGGAGCGCGAGCGGACCGGGTTGTTGTAGTGCATCGCGGCCTCGGGCGCGAGGCGACGGATCAGGCGCATCTCGAAGGGCGAGGCAACGTCATAGCCACGAATCCCGGCCGCTGCGAGGTTCTCGACCACTGCCTCTTCGGGGTTGGACTTGACGGCATAGGTCACGAGACCCGGGAAGCCGTCGAGAAAGCGCCGTGCGGTGGCCTGAAGCACCGAGGGCGAGAAGAAAAGAACCGGCGTTTCGGGCCGGTTCGCACGGACGTATTCGGACGGCGAGGTCCAGATCATCTTCGAGAGTCCCATCGGCGTTTTCCTTTTTTCTGCCAACAAGACGCAAGCTTTTCTCTTGCCCCGGCTCGACGGGTCGGGAGACGCTTTGCGCGTTCATTCCAACCAGGCCAGGTGCGTATGAGCCGCCCTTTCCCTGCAAATTCAGAGTGGCGGATATGTATGACAGTTTCACCGATCAAAAGAGTGGATATGCTGCGATCTGTCGTTAGAATGACAGGTGGAGGCGTTATTTTGCATGGATGAGCTTGATCGCAACATTCTTGGGCTGCTGGGGGCCGACGCACGCACCTCGATCGCCACGCTGGCGCGCAAGATGAAGGTCGCGCGCTCGACGATTCAGGCCCGGCTCGAGCGGCTCGAGGCCACGGGTGTCATCGCGGGCTACACGCTCAAGCTCGGCGAGGCGGCGCGCGAGGGGCGCATCCGCGCAAGCGTGCTGCTGACGGTCGAGCCGCGCGCGCAGGCCAATATCCTGGCACGGCTGAAGGCGATTCCCGAGGTCGAGCGGGTGTTCACCACCTCGGGCCGGTTCGACCTGCTGTTGCAGATCGCGGCTTCGTCGACGAACCTGCTGGACCAGATCCTTGACCAGATCGGGGCGATGACCGGGGTGCGGTCGTCGGAAAGCCTGATCCATCTGTCGACGCGGATCGACCGGGCGGTGTGAGGGCCAATCGAGGGCCAGCTTGGCACCAGCCGAAGAAGCGGGGGCCAGCCCCCGCGCCCCCGGGGTATTTCAGCCGAAACGAAGCCCGGAGGAAGTAAGGGACCAAACCGCTTTTCCTCGCACCGCGCGCAGGCTAGACAACAGCGAACCTTGCGGGATGCCCCTGATGCCGATGGAAAAGACCTTCGATGCCGCCACTGCCGAGGCGCGCCTGTCCGCCGCCTGGGAGGAGGCGGGCGCGTTCCAGGCCGGGGCGAACGCGACACGGGCCGAGACGTTCAGCGTGATGATCCCGCCGCCCAACGTGACGGGCTCGCTTCACATGGGGCATGCGTTCAACAACACGCTGCAGGACGTGCTGGTGCGATGGCACCGGATGCGGGGCTTCGACACGCTCTGGCAGTTCGGCACCGACCACGCGGGGATCGCCACGCAGATGGTGGTCGAACGCGAATTGGCGAAGTCGAACCGACGGCGCACCGACCTGAGCCGCGAGGAATTCACGGGCCTTGTCTGGGAGCAGAAGAAAGCGTCGCGCGGGAACATCATCGGGCAACTGAAGCGGCTCGGGGCCTCCTGCGACTGGTCGCGCGAGGCATTCACCATGTCGGGCGCACCGGGGGCACCGGCGGGCGAGGAAGGCAACTTCCACGATGCGGTCATCAAGGTGTTCGTGGACCTCTATGCCAAGGGCCTGATCTATCGCGGCAAGCGGCTGGTGAACTGGGACCCGAAGTTCGAGACGGCGATCAGCGACCTCGAGGTCGAAAACCTCGAGGTGCCGGGCCACATGTGGCACTTCCGCTATCCGCTGGCGGGGGGCGAGACCTACCGGCATGTCGAGCGCGACGCCGAGGGGCGTGTGACGCTGGACGAGACGCGCGACTACATCAGCATCGCGACGACCCGGCCCGAGACGATGCTGGGCGACGGAGCGGTCGCGGTGCATCCTTCGGACACGCGCTATGCAGCTATCGTCGGCAAGCTTTGCGAGATTCCGGTCGGGCCGAAAGAGCACCGGCGGCTGATCCCGATCATCACCGACGAATACCCGGACCCGGCCTTCGGCTCGGGTGCCGTCAAGATCACCGGCGCGCATGACTTCAACGACTACGCCGTGGCGCAGCGCAACGGGATACCGCTTTACCGGCTGATGGACACGAAGGGCGCGATGCGGTCCGATGGGTTGCCCTATGCCGAGGCGGCTGCACGGGCCCAAGAGATCGCAGAGGGCGCCGCTTTCGACGCGGCCGAGGTCGACACGCTCAACCTCGTGCCCGACGCCTATCGCGGGCTTGGCAGGTTCGAGGCACGCAAGCGTGTGGTCGAGGCGATCACAGCCGAGGGGCTGGCCGTGATGGTGGCGGCCGATGACCCGCGACTAGGGAAAACCAAAGGCGCGCGCGTGTCGGCGGAAGGCGCCGGATCTAGTCCGGGGCTGCGGGGTGTGGCCGAGTCCGACGCTGCCCCGGCCGCCGAGCCGGGGCCTGTCGCGGCGCCCGACGCGGAAGCACTCGTCCCCCTCGTCGAGGCCAAGACGATCATGCAGCCCTTCGGCGACCGCTCGAAGGTGGTGATCGAGCCGATGCTGACCGATCAGTGGTTCGTCGACACCGCCAAGATCGTGGAACCCGCCCTGGAGGCGGTGAGGTCGGGCCGCACGAAGATCATCCCGCCCTCGGGCGAGAAGACCTATTACCACTGGCTGGAAAACATCGAACCCTGGTGCAT
>JANPJD010000117.1:0-17185 GCA_031425325.1 Rhodobacterales bacterium
TTGCACCGTGTCGCCCAGAACGATGCTTCCCTCGTCGGGCTGTTCGGCCCCGACCAGCATGCGGAAGAGCGTGGACTTGCCCGCGCCGTTCGGGCCGATCACGCCGACGATGGCCCCCGGCGGGACGGTGAAGGTCAGATCCTCGATCAGAAGCTTGTCGCCCATGTGCTTCTTCAGGCCCGTGACCTCGATCACCTTCGATCCCAGACGCTCGCCGTTCGGAATGATGATCTGGCTGACCGAGGCGCGCTCGCGCACGGTCTGGCCCGCCATCTCGTTGTATTTCTGGATACGCGCCTTGGACTTGGCCTGCCGCGCCTTGGCGCCCGAGCGGATCCACTCAAGCTCCTTTTCCAGCACCTTCTGTTTGGACTTGTCCTCGCGGGCCTCCTGCTGCATCCGCTTGGCCTTCTGCTCCAGCCACGAGGAATAGTTGCCCTCGTAGGGGATGCCGCGCCCGCGATCGAGCTCCAGAATCCAGCCGGTGATGTCGTCGAGGAAGTAGCGGTCGTGGGTGACGATCAGGATCGTGCCCTTGTAGTCGATCAGGTGCTTTTGCAGCCAGGCGATGCTTTCCGCGTCGAGGTGGTTGGTCGGCTCGTCCAGCAAGAGCATGTCGGGCGCTTCGAGCAGCAGCTTCGTCAGCGCGACGCGGCGACGCTCGCCCCCCGACAGGGTTTCCACGTCGGCGTCGTCGGGCGGGCAGCGCAGCGCGTCCATCGCGACGCCGACCTGCGCCTCAAGCTCCCACAGATTGCCCGCGTCGATCTGGTCCTGAAGCGCCGCCATCTCGTCGGCGGTCTCGTCGGAATAGTTCATCGCAAGTTCGTTGTAGCGCTCGAGGATCGCGGTCTTGCCGGCGACGCCCAGCATCACGTTGCCCTTCACGTCGAGCGTGGGGTCGAGTTGCGGCTCCTGCGGCAGGTAACCGACCTTCGAGCCTTTGGCGGCCCAGGCCTCGCCCTTGAAGTCGGTGTCCTGCCCGGCCATGATCCGCAGCAGCGTGGACTTGCCCGAACCGTTGACGCCGACAACGCCAATCTTCACGCCGGGCAGGAAGTTCAGCGTGATGTTCTCGAAGCACTTCTTGCCGCCGGGATACGTCTTGGAGACGCCGTCCATGTGATAGACGTACTGGTAGGATGCCATGGCGCGGACCTTCATGCGTAAGGGATTGGCGCGGCTTTTACCGGGTCGGGCGACAAGGGGCAATGATGGACAGCATGGCGGCGATGCTGACCCGCGTGGCGCAGCCGGGGCAGGTGGTGTGGATCGGTCTGCGGCCCGTGCGGCTTGGGCCGGTGGTTCTGGCCGGGCGCGTCGCAGTGGGTCTGTCGGGGCTTGAGGGCGATCACGGCCGCGCCGGGCCGCGCGCCGTGACGCTGTTTCAGGCCGAGCATCTGGCGGCGGTTGGCGGCTTTCTCGGGGTTGCGCCGCTTGACCCTGCGGTGCTGCGGCGCAACCTTGTGGTGGCGGGCATCAACCTTGCCGCGCTGCGCGACCGGGCGGTGAGGGTAGGGGGTGTGGTTCTGCGGATCGGCACGGTCTGCGCGCCGTGCAGCCGGATGGAGACGGCGCTGGGACCGGGCGGCTACGCCGCGTTGCGCGGCCACGGCGGCTGGTGCGCCGAGGTGCTGGAGCCGGGCGACGTGGCGCTGTGGGATGCGGTAGGGCCGGCCTGACGCCGCGTCCGCATCAGTATGAGGGGCCCACTGCCTTTCCGTGCGCCCGGCCCGGCCCAGCCATGCGGTCTGCGGGCTTGACGGCGCCGCCGCCTTCCGCAGTCTGGCGCGAGAGGAGCCGGGGGAAGCCGAGTGAGCCGTCAGGGATTTCCGGTTGCCGCGCGCGGCATGACGGTCGGCCTGCTGGGCGGGTCGTTCGATCCCGCACATGCCGGGCACGCGCATATCACGCGGCAAGCGATGAAGCGGTTCGGGCTGGATGCTGTCTGGTGGCTGGTCAGTCCCGGCAACCCGCTGAAGGCGCAGGGACCTGCGCCGATGGCGGATCGTCTGGCCTGGGCCGCCCGCGTCATCCGGCATCCGCGCGTCAAGGTGACGGCGCTCGAGGCGAGGCTTGGCACGCGCTATACGGCCGAGACGCTCGAGCGGCTGGTAGCGCTTTATCCCGGCGTGCGCTTCGTCTGGCTCATGGGGGCCGACAACCTGGCCCAGTTCCATCGCTGGGATCGCTGGGGCCGGATCGCCAGCCTTGTGCCGATCGGAGTGCTGGCGCGGCCGGGGTCCGGGCTTGTGGCCCAAGGGTCGACCGCTGCGCGGATGCTGCGCGGGGCGCGGGTGCCCGCCCGCGCGCTTGCCAGCCGCGCGGCCCCGGCTTGGTCCTATGTCGATGTGCCGCTGATCGACCTTTCCTCAAGCGCCATCCGTGCCCGGGGCGGATGGCTGGGGTAGGGGTACGCCCGGCCCATGCGGCGCCGGCGATCTTGCCGTGCGGGCCGCAGGGCCATAGGTTTCGGTCGAACGGAGGGCGTCTGGAATGCTGACGCGGCGCGGGGTGATCGCTGGGCTGCTCGCGACCTGTGGCGGGGTCGCACGGGCCGATGCGCCCGCCGTGTCGGTGCGGCCGATGCCAAGGACCGGTCGCGTGGCGGCTCCTGCTCTGCAACGCCCGACTGGCGACGCTCTGGTGGCAGCGGCGGGGCTTGGGGGCCAGGTCGGTTATCTGGCAGTCGATCTTGCCACCGGCGCGGTCGTGGGCTCGCGCCGCGCGAACCTTGCCTTGCCGCCCGCCTCGACCGCCAAGATCCTGACCACGCTTTACGCGCTAGACCGGCTTGGCTCCGCGCACCGCTTTGCCACACGCCTAATTGCGACCGGCCCGATCGAGGGCAACACGGTGCAGGGCGACCTCGTTCTGACCGGAACGGGCGATCCGACCCTTCAGACCGACGGGCTGGCCGACGTTGCGGCCCGGCTGCGCGCCCGAGGCGTCACGGGGGTGACAGGGCGGTTCCTTCTGCATGACCGCGCCTTGCCGAACCTGCCGCTGATCGACGCAGGACAACCCGATCACGTTGGCTACAATCCGGCGATCTCGGGGCTGAACCTGAACTTCAACCGTGTCCATTTCGGGTGGCGGCGCGGGGGCGCGGGCTGGGACGTGGCGATGGATGCCCGGTCCGAGCGGGTGATCCCCAAGGTCGGGATGGCACGCATGCGGGTCGTGACGCGCGATGTGCCTCTTTTCACGCTCGACCGACGGGACGGGCTGGACAACTGGACCGTTGCGAGTGCCGCGCTTGGCAATGGCGGCAGCCGTTGGTTGCCCGTGCGCCATCCGGCCCTCTATGCCGGCGACGTGTTTCGTACCCTTGCCAAAGCCGAAGGGATCGACTTGCCGCAGCCCCAGGTCGCCGAGGCGCTGCCCGCAGGGGCTGTGCTGGTCGAGGCGGCAAGCCAGCCATTGACCGACATCCTGCGCGATATGCTGAAGTTCTCGACCAACCTTACGGCCGAGGTGGTCGGCCTGACTGCCTCGGGTGCCACCACGCTTGCGGCATCTGGACAGGCTATGAGCGTCTGGGCGGAACAGAGGTTCGGTCAGGCGGGATTGTTCGTGGACCATTCGGGCCTTGGCGGGGCCAGCCGCGTTTCGCCCGCCGACATGGTTGCGGCTCTTGTCGCCCCAGCCGACGGTACGCTGGCGGGCCTGATGAAGCCCTTCGCGCTGCGCGATACCGAAGGCCGCGAGCGCAAGAACCATCCCGTGTCCGTGATCGCAAAGACCGGGACGCTGAACTTCTGTTCGGCGCTGGTCGGCTATGCCACCGGCCCCTCCGGGCGGCGGATGGCTTTTGCGATCCTCGCGGCGGACACCCTTCGCCGCGACGCCGTGCGCCCCGACGACCGCGAGGCGCCCGCCGGGGGGAAGGCCTGGGCGCGGCGCGCCCGGGCCCTGCATTCGCAGCTGATCGAAAGCTGGTTCGCCTGAGGGCATCAGCCGCCAAACACCCGCTGCCAGAAGAGCGCCATCTGGTAGACCGCCGGGATGCCGAGGATCATCATGAAGGGGAATGTGATGCCCAGCGACGACGTCAGGTAGATCGCCGGGTTCGCCTCGGGGAAGGTCGCCCGCACCGCCGCCGGGGCGTCGATATACGAGGCCGAGGCCGCGACGGCCCCCAGAACGAAGGCGGACCCGACCGGCAGGCCCGCCGCTGTCGCAAGGCCGGTCGCGATCAGCCCGTTCAGCATGGGCATCGCAAGGCCGAACGCCGCCATCCGCGTTCCGACCGCGGCAAAGGCTTTGAGGTGACGCGCCGCGGTCATGCCCATTTCGAGCAGGAAGAGAACGAGCACGCCCCGGAAGAGGTCGACGAAGAAGGGCTCGATCCGCGCGAAGTTGGCCTCGCCCACCGAAGCCCCGATCACGAGGCCGCCGCCCAGCAGAAGCAACCCCCGACCCCGCAGCGTCTCGCCCAGGATCGCCGACAGGGGCGCGCCCTGCGTGCCGTCGGCCCGGCTGAGAGCCAGCCGTCCGTAGAAAAGTGCCACAAGGATACCAAGCTCCATCAACGCGACGAGGCCCGTGATGAAGCCGTCCATCGGCGTGCCCGAGGTTTCGGCATAGGTCCGCGCCACAACGAAAGTGACGGACGAGACCGAGCCATAAAGTGCAGCAACCCCCGCCGCGTCCCGGATCGGCAGGCCGATCACATGGCGCGCGACCAGATAGGCCAGTCCCGGCAGCATCAGCACCAGCGCCGCCGTGACCATCGCCGCCCCGCCAAGACCGGCCAAGTCCGCGGTCACCAGTTCGCGCCCCCCCTGAAGCCCGATCGAGAATAGAAGAAAGATCGCGAAGATGCGGATCACCGGCTCGGGGATCTCGAGGTCCGAGCGGATCAGGGTGGCGATGACGCCCAAAAGGAAGGCGAGCGTGATGGGCGAGACGAGGTTTTCCAGAAGGATGGCGGTGTCCATGGCGATCTCCGTGTGTGCGGCGACCCGGATGGCGCAAGCAGATTGAAAAGAGAAACGCGAAGTTGTAATGCGATAAATCTGTTTGGCTGATGAATAAAGCGCATGCACGACATCGATACGGCCCTTCTTCGCACCTTCGTCACCGTGGCCGAGACCTCGAGCTTCTCGGGCACCGGGGCCTTGATCGGACGGTCGCAGTCGGCGGTCTCGGGGCAGATCCGCAAGCTTGAACAGACGCTTGGCTGCACGCTGCTGGAGCGTGACACCCGCAATGTCCGCCTGACGACCGAAGGCGCGCGCCTGCTTGTCTACGCCCGCCGCATCATCGCCGACGCCGATGCGATGCTGGCGCGGTTCCGGGCGGATGACCTAGAGGGCGAGGTCCGGTTCGGCAGCCCCGAGGATTTTGCCTCGGCCTATCTACCTGACATCCTGGGTGTTTTCGCAGCGGCCCATGAGCGGGTGGAGTTGCACGTCACCTGCAAGCTGACGCTCGAACTGATCGAAGAATTCGAGGCGGGCCAGCATGACCTGATCGTCATCAAGCAGGACCCTGGCCAGCCCCATGCGCGGACGCGCCCGCTCTGGCGCGAAAGCCTCGTCTGGGTCGCGGCCACGGGGATGGAGCCCGGTTTCCGGGCGTTACAGGACCGTCGCGCCGCTGGGGCGAGGCCTCTGCCTTTGGTGCTGTCGCCCGCGCCTTGCGTCTACCGGGGCCGGGCGACGGCGTCGCTTGATGCCAGCGGGATGGACTGGACGGGGGTTTTCACCAGCCCCAGCCATGCCGGGTGCACGGCGGCGGTGCGGGCGGGCCTTGGCTATGCCGTCATGCCGCGCGCAATGGTCGCGCCGGGTCTACAGGTTCTTGGACCGGACCAAGGCTGGCCCGAGCTTGCCGAAGCCGAGATCGCCTTGCTTGGTGCACCCCGCCTTTCGCTTGCGGCGGCGGCGCTGGCCGATTTCATCCAGGACCGGGTCGTGCGGCGGCGCGGCGACTAAAGCCGCATGTGGCGTGCGCGGGCTGCCCATTCGATGGCCGCCGCGTGCAGACGGTCGATCCGCAGCTCATCCCGGATTTCTTCGAGCATTCTCAACTCGACGTCGCGCAGCTTGCCGTCGGCGGCGACGACATCGCACGACAGCGCATAGGCGGTCTCGTACAGGTGATCGGACAGCGCGTCCCGGATCAGTCCGAACAGCGCGTCGAGGCCATCTTCCACCTCCATCAGATCGAACACGGTTCGCGCCACAGACGGTAGCCGGCCCGCGTCGTAGCCGATGAAGATCGGCAGGTGGTTCACGATCCGCTGGATTGCGACCAGTTCCGTCGTGCGGATCGCCTCGTCCGAGAAGGAGACCGCGATCATCAGCGCGACAAGCGCATCCTGCGGCGAGAGGGAAGGCGGGGCGGGGTCGGTCAAGGGATGTCCTTCGCGGTCATGCTGCGGTGCAGATTATTGACGAGGCGCGGCCCCGGCAATAGGAGACGGGACGCGCGACGGGCGGCGTTGGGCCGCGGGTGCGATGGGGAATGCCAATGTCAGCCTTGCGCGACGCCGCGATGAAGTCGAAGGCATGGCCGTTCGAAGAGGCCCGCCGCATCCAGGCGCGCTATGCCAGGAAGGACCCCGAGAAGGGCCACGTGCTGTTCGAGACGGGCTATGGCCCGTCGGGCCTGCCGCATATCGGCACTTTCGGCGAGGTGGCGCGCACCACGATGATCCGCCGCGCGTTCGAGGTGATCAGTGATATCCCGACGCGGCTCATCTGCTTTTCGGACGACCTCGACGGGATGCGGAAGATTCCGGACAACGTGCCCAATCCCGCGATGCTGGCCGAGCACAAGCAAAAGCCGCTGACCTCGGTGCCCGATCCGTTCGGAGAGTATCCGAGCTTCGGCGACCACAACAACGCGATGCTGCGCCGCTTCCTCGATACCTTCGGGTTCGAGTACGAGTTCATCTCGGCAACCGAGTTCTATCGCTCGGGCCGGTTCGACGACACGCTGCGGCTGGCGGCCGAGCGCTACGACGCGATCATGGAAGTGATGCTCGCGTCCTTGCGCGAAGAGCGGCAGCAGACCTATTCCTGCTTCCTGCCGATCCATCCCGAGACGGGCCGCGTGCTTTACGTGCCGATCCGCCATGTCGATGCGCGCGAGGCCACCATCACCTTCGACGACGAGGATGGGCGCGAGTGGACGCTTCCCGTGACGGGCGGGCAGGTGAAATTGCAGTGGAAGCCCGATTTCGGCGCGCGCTGGGCCGCACTCGACGTCGATTTCGAGATGTACGGCAAGGACCACAGCACCAATACGCCGATCTATGACGGCATCTGCGAGATCCTCGGCGGACGGAAGCCCGAGCATTTCACCTATGAGCTTTTCCTGGATGAGACCGGGCAGAAGATCAGCAAGTCCAAGGGCAACGGGCTGACGATCGACGAGTGGCTTACATATGCCGCGACCGAAAGCCTGTCCTATTTCATGTATCAAAAGCCCAAGACCGCCAAGCGGATGCACTTCGATGTGATCCCCAAGGCGGTGGACGAATATCACCAGCAACTGAAGGCCTATCCGGGGCAGGATGCCGACGGGCAGGTCAACAACCCCGTCTGGCATATCCACCACGGCGCGCCGCCCCCGTCGCGGATGGTGGTGTCCTTCGCGATGCTCCTGAACCTTGCAAGCGTCGCGGGCGCGCTCGACAAGTACGGGCTCTGGGGCTTCATCCGGCGCTATGCGCCCGAGGCCTCGCCCGAGACGCATCCCGACCTCGACGCGGCGGCGGGCTATGCGCTGCGCTATTTCGCGGACTTCGTGGCACCGCACCGGGTGTTCCGCGCGCCGAGTGACAAGGAGCGCACCGCCCTGCTGGACCTTCGCGCCCGGCTGGCCGCCTGGGACGGCGGGCTTGATGCCGAGGCGTTGCAGACGATGGTTTTCGCGGTTGGCACCGAACACGCTTTCGAGCCGCTACGCGATTGGTTCACCGCGCTTTACGAGGTGCTGCTAGGCCAAAGCCAGGGGCCGCGCTTCGGCGGCTTCGTGGCGCTGTACGGGGTGGACGAGACGGTGGCCCTGATCGACCGGGCGCTTGGCGGAGAACTGACCGCTCAGCCGTCCGCCTGATCGCGCCAGAGGCGCCACCAGTCGACCCAGACTTTCGCCATCGCATCGGGGTCTCCGGCGAAGAGCCGCCGTCCAAGCGGAAAGCATTGTGCCTCGATGGCAGCCGCCTCGCCCGTTATGCGAAGCGCAAGAAGGCCTTGCCCATTGGGCGAAACCGTCGAGTCTGCACCGACATGCGCGGCGAGCACAGCAAGGTCATGGTGCCTGCCGAGGTCCTCGGTCAAGGTCTCGGCGGCCGTCACAAGCGGCTGCATCGCTTCGGGCCAGACGGGCATCAAGAGACGGGCCTGATACCAGTAGTCCTTGGCCCGCTTGCGCCAGTCGTGCATCGCCTCGACGTCTTTGGTGTGGCTGGCCTTCTTCATCGCGCGGACCGCGCCACGACGGGCGCGCGCCAGCCCTTCGGCAAGAACCTCACGGTCGCGACCCTGAACATGCCAGTCCGGCACGCGGCCGAGGACCGAGGCCAACCCGTCACGCGCCGCCGAAACGTCGACCGCGCCGCCGTCGGTGCGCGCGGCAAGCAGGGTCTCGCGGATGTCTTGAAGCTCGGGCGGGTGGCCGTCCGGCCACAGCCCGTCGAATGTCGACAAGCGCACCTCGGCATCGCGGGCTGCCGACAAGGACTGCGCCGCGTTCCGCAACTCTGCGTTCACCGCATCAAAATCGGCAAATCCCGCGCGCAGAAGCCGGATCAGACCGCGCACCTTCTTCACGCGCTTTCGAACGTCGTGAACGCCCGACGCATCCGCCCGGTCCAGACGGTCCAGCGCCGTGCCGAGTTCCTCGGTCGTCAACCGGACCAGGGCCGCCCGCAGCGAGGCATCGTCGGGCGACAGTCGAAAGGGCATGGCAGACTCCTGACCAATTTGTTGCGTAGATGGGCATCGGGTGGCGACGGGACAAGGCAGGGTGGCGAGGCGCTTGCCCTGTCGCCGAAGCGCGCTACCGTCAGACCACATCGCAAGAGAGGATCTCCGAATGCGCCGCATCGTCCTGTCTGCCGGGCTCGCTGTCGGGCTTGCCTTCGCGTCGCTTCCCTCGGCCGCGCAGGAAGCGCGAAATCCTGCGATCGAGTCGACGATCCAGAACCAGTTCGATGCCTTTCTGGCGGATGACGTGACGGCGGCCTGGACCTATGCGTCGCCGACGATCAAGGGGATCTTCGGCTCGCCCGACCGGTTCGGCGAGATGGTCCGCAACGGCTATCCGATGGTCTGGCGGCCGTCTGACGTGCGCTTTCTCGACCTGCGTGACGTGGCCGGAACCCTGTGGCAGCGCGTCATGGTCACAGACCAGTCCGGGCGCACGCATGTCCTCGACTACCAGATGATCGAGACGCCGGATGGCTGGCAGATCAACGCCGTCCAGCTTCTGCCCGAGGCGGGTGTCGGCGCCTGATCGTTGCGCGACGACGGGATGGCCCGGACGCACCTCTAAGCCTGTCTTGACCTTCGCCCCGTAAGTCTCGCGCCCCAGTGCGGCATGTCGGGCCGGGGCGATGCCTGTCGCTTTGTCCCTGTCCGCGCACAGTGGCACAGAGCGAGGGTCGAGACATGAACAAGGCAATCACCGACGGGCTGGTCCTGATGCCGCCCGCCTTTGCAGCGGGGCTGGCCCTCTGGTCGCGCGAAGACGGCACGCCGGGCTCTGGCAGCTATGCGGCCCAGGCCAACGCGGCGCTTGTGCCTGCGGACCAGGATTTCGGGAGCTGCCTTGAGCTTCAGAAGACCCAAGGGGTGCAGAAGCTGCGCTCGTTCCAGCAGATCCCGATGCAGCCGGGCCTCTACCTGCGGGTCACCGCGCGGGTGAAGGCGATGGCGGGCGCACTGCCGTCGGTGCGGATCGCGGGCTGGGCGGGCAGCGTCAGCGGGACGAACGTGCCCACCGCCGTCCAGACAGGCCCCGAAAGGCAGCTCACGACCTATGGGGCAGTCGTGACGGTCACCGCCATCGTGGGGTCCGGCAACCGGCAGGGCACCGACATGGTCTGGGGCACGGCCCCGGTCTATGGTCATTTCGGCCTCGACCTGACCGGGCCGACGGGCGGCACCGTCAGGATCGACGACATCGTCATCGAGGACGTGACCGAGGTCTTTCACCGCAAGCTGATCGACTGGGTCGACGTGCGCGACTACGGCGCGCGGGGCGACGGAGTGACCGACGACGCGGCTGCCTTCGAGGCGGCGGATGCGGGCGCCGCCGGGCGAACGGTGCTCGTCTCGGCCGGAACCTACTTCCTCGGCGCCAACGTGACCTTTGAAAGTCGGGTGCGCTTCGAAGGCACCGTCACGATGCCGCCTGCCAACCGCCTTGCCTGCACTCGCGACTTCAATCTCGACACCTATGCGGCAGCCTTCGGCGGCGAGTCCGAGGGCTTTCGCCGGGCGCTGCAGGCGCTCTTCTTCTTCACCGACCATGTCACGCTCGACCTGAACGGACGCCGCGTCGACCTTGCCGCGCCGATCGACGTCGCGACCATCGCAGGCATCACCACCTTCGCGCAGCGCCGGATGCTGACGCGCGGCCAGCTGTCGGCGGTGGCAGGACCCGCCTGGGCCACCGATACGGTGACCTCGGTCGGCACCTATACGGTGACGCAGCCCACCCGCCTCACCGGGGTCGCGAACGTGGCGAACGTGCCCGTGGGCGCGCGCGTCAGCGGCACCGGTGTGGGACGCGAGGTTTATGTGCGTGGCAAGAACATCGGGGCCGGCACGGTCGAACTCAGCCAACCGCTCTGGGGGGCGGCGGGCACCCGCACCTTCACGTTCGAGCGATACAAGTACCTGCTCGACTTCTCGGGCTTCGCCTCGCTGTCGCGGTTCGAGATCACCGACGTCGAGTTGCAGGGCAACGGGGTCGCAAGCGGCATCCTGCTTGCGCCCGACGGGCTGACGTTCCGGCTTGAATCCTCGGTCGTGACGCGCCCGAAGGATCGCGGCCTCACCTCGATAGGAACGGGCTGCCAGGGAATGTTCGTCGAGAACTGCCAGTTCCTGTCGAACGAGCAATCAGCGCGCTCGCAGGACCGTACGACGGTGGCGCTCAACATCAACGCGAACGACACCAAGATCCGGGACAACCGCGTGGTGCGGTTCAATCACTTCGCGGTCGTGAACGGGGCGGGGCATCTCTTCATCGGCAACCACTTCTTCCAAGGCGATGACGAGACGGCAGGCGTGCGGCGCGCGGGCCTTGTGCTGACCCAGCCCAACTGCAAGACCACGATCACAGCGAACTACATCGACAATTGCTTCATCGAGTGGTCGAACGAACATGACGCAGAGCCGGGCTTTTCGAACGAGTTCTCGTTCGGCGGCCTGACCCTGACCGGCAACGTCTTTACCTGCAACGATGTCGCCCCCTGGTTTCGCTGGTTTGTGATCACACCGCGCGGGGCGGGACATTTCTTGCAGGGCCTGAGCGTGACGGGCAACGTGTTCCGCACCGTCAACGCCTCGATCGACCGGGTCGAGCAGGTCGATGCGACGCATGCGTCCCTCGATCATTCGCGGTTCCGCAATGTCGTCTTCTCGGGCAACGCCTTCAACGGGGTCACCCAGACGACGGTGAATCCGGTGATCGTCGAGCATACGCAGGCGACCGCAGCCGACACCTGGGTGATCGACGCTTCGGGGTTCCTGCCGTTCGCCGCGCGCGCCCGCACGGTCGAGGCGGTGAGCGCCGAGGGGCCGATCACGACAGCCGCGGCCGCTGGTCGCTGGGACATGCCCTTCGCGCTTGTGCAGCAGGGACCGCAGGGCTCGCTCGCGCATCTGCGCTGGCCGGTCGCGGTGCGCGGTACGGTTCAGGTCACGCTGCGGGGCGACACACCGACCTGAGGGGCGAGGTCTTCGGGCGCAAGCCGCGTCGCGCGCCCGAAGCCGCCGTTCAGGACTGCCCCCAGAACGGCGAGGCGCACGAAGTCGAAGTCGGCGAAGTCGACGTAGAGCGTCGACTTCGGATGCCCCGACAGCCAATGCGCGCGCAGCGCCGCCCGGTCGGGGTCGTCCCGCCCGACGAAGCGCGCCTCGACGCGCAGCATCAGGCGCGGATGGGTCAGCGGGTCGCCCTTCGCCCCCGGCTCCCCGACCATCAGGGCCGCGACAGGATGCGCGCGAAGACCTGCATGATGCGCCGAGAGCTGCGAGATCAGCGTCACGGGCTGCCCCGCCGGGTCGAGCCCGACGGCGATCCGGCTGATGCCCGGCGTCCCGGTCGCCGCATCGACATAGGCGAGCGCCCCGTGCCGCGCCTCTCCCAGCAGCGCGCTCGCCTCGGCACGGATTGTGGTGTCGGGTTCGTGGAACGGGTCGCGTCGCTCCATGATCTCTCCCTTCCGGCTTCTTTTTGGCCCAAATACCCCGGGGGGTGCGGGGGCTGGCCCCCCGCGTGGCCCGTATGGCTCAGCCGAACGGATCGGCCGGATAGCCCACCCCTGTCAAGCACAGGCCCTGCGGCGGGGCGACCGGGCCGCAGGCGGCGCGGTCGCGGGCGCAGAGCGCCGCGCCGACCCGGTCGGGCGGCCAGGCCCCGGCGCCTACCCGTTCCAGCGTGCCGACGATCGAGCGCACCTGGTTGTGAAGGAAGCTGCGTGCGCGCAACTGGAATCGGTACTCGACCCCGTGCGGCACCGGCACGGCCTCGATCGTCACCTCGTCCAGCGTACGAAGGGGCGAGGTCGCCTGGCACATGACCGACCGGAAGGTGGTGAAGTCGTGCCGCCCCAGAAGCTGCGCTGCCCCAGCGCGCATCGCCTGCAGGTCAAGCGGCACGCGCACCTGCCAGACCCGTCCCCTGTCGGCCACGGCGGGTGCGCGGCGGGCCAGCACCCGGAACAGGTAGCGCCGTTCGACGGCCGAGAAGCGGGCGTGGAAATCCTCGGCAACACGCGCCGCGGCCAGCACGGCAACAGGCAAGGGCTTGAGGTGCCAGTTCAGCGCCTCGGCCAGGCGGAACGGCTCCCATTCGCGGGCCAGGTCGCACTGCGCGACCGGGCCCGTCGCGTGAACGCCTGCATCGGTGCGCCCAGCCGCCGCGATCCCCGGCGCGTCGGGTTGCAGACGGCGCAGCGCCGTCTCGACCGCCTCCTGCACCGAGGGCTGGCCGGACTGGCGCTGCCAGCCCGCAAACGGTGCGCCGTCATACTCGATCTTCAGCGCAAATCGGGCCATGTCCCCGGTTAGCCGATGCCCGGTCCCCGCACAACGTCACGGCACTGACCCGGCCCCTGTCCTTTCGCGCAGCGACGCCTTATCTTCGGTGACCGGACTTTAAGGGACGACACCCGTGCTTGGAACCATTGCCGAAGGCCTGACGCGCGGCGTCGAGGGGGCGGTCTCGACCGTCTCGGGCGCGTTCTTCGAGCCGACGGTCCGGCTGGGCGTGACCGGCCTGTCGCGCGCGGGGAAGACCGTGTTCATCACCGGCCTCGTCGCGAACCTCCTCAACCGGGGGCGGATGCCGCAACTGGCCGCGGCCGCCGAGGGGCGGATCTCGGCGGTGTGGCTGCAACCGCAGCCGCACGACACCGTCGCGCGCTTCGATTACGAGGCGCACCTTGCAGCCATGTCGGGCGACGATCCGCGCTGGCCGCAATCGACGCGCACCGTGTCCGAGTTGCGCCTGTCGTTCCGGGTGCAGCCGGTCGGGCTGTTCGCAAGCCTCGCCGGGCCGCGCACCGTGCATCTCGACATCGTGGACTACCCGGGCGAGTGGCTGATGGACCTCGCGCTCATGGACAAGTCCTATGCCGAGTGGTCCGAAGCGACCCTTGCGCGCATCGCAAAGCGCCCCGAGGCGGCGGCGTATCTGGCGCAGGCGCGGGCCGAGGACGGCAGCCTGCGGCTGGAAGAGCCGCGCGCACAAGCGCTCGCCGCGGCCTTCACTGCCTATCTTCAGGCGGCGCGGGCTGCGGGTTTTTCCGACTGCACGCCGGGGCGTTTCCTGATGCCGGGCGATCTCGCAGGCTCGCCCGCGCTGACGTTCGCGCCTTTGCCCGTGCCTGCCGCGACCCCGCGCGGCTCGGTCTGGCGCGAGATGGAACGGCGCTACGACGCCTACAAGCGTGAGGTCGTGCGGCCCTTCTTCCGCGACCACTTCTCGCGCATCGACCGGCAGGTGGTTTTGGTCGATGCGCTGGGCGCGATCCATGCGGGACCCCAGGCGGTAGAAGACATGCGCCGCACCATGTCCGAGATTCTGACGGCGTTCCGTCCGGGGCGGAATGCCTTCCTCACCTCGCTTTTCACCGGGCGTCGGGTCGAGCGGGTGCTGTTCGCGGCTACGAAAGCGGATCATCTCCACCACGTCCAGCATCCCCGCCTTGCCGCGATCATGGAGGCGATGCTGCGCGACGCGCGCGACCGCGCCGACTTCGCGGGGGCCGTCACCGCCTCGATGGCGATCGCCTCGATCCGCGCCACGGTCGAGGAAGAGGTGGCGCAGGACGGGCGGACCGTTCCCGCCGTGCGCGGCCGCCTGCTGTCGACGGGCAAGATGGCTACGATGTATGCGGGTGACCTGCCCGCCGATCCGGCCCGGCTGATGTCCCCCGCGCGCGAAGGCGCCGTGGGCTGGCTCGACGCCGATTATCAGGTGATGGGCTTCGCCCCCGCCCGCATGACCATCGCCCCCGGCGACGGCCCGCCCCACATCCGCCTCGACCGGGCGGCCGAGTTTCTGATCGGAGACCGGCTTTGACCGAAACGCCGCTTCGCCCCCTTCTGATCGAGCGCGAGGACGATCCCGACGCGCCGACCCCCGCGACGGTCGCAGCCGTGCCCGATACGGACGTGGTCCCGCTGAACCCGCGCATCCTTGCGCCCCGTCGCTCGGCCCTGTCGCGCTTTGCGGCCTGGGCCTTCGGCGCGCTCTTTACCTTTGTGCTGTCGGTCGCAGCCTGGGATTTCGTGACGGGCCTTCTCGCGCGGGACTCGGTGCTGGGCTGGATCGCCTTCGTGCTGGTCGGGCTTGCGGTGCTTGCGGCGCTGGCGCTCGCCTTGCGCGAAGCGGCGGGCTTCGCGCGCATGGCCCGGATCGACGGCTTGCAGCGCGAGGCCGAGGCAGCGCTGCTGGCCGCCGACATCAAGGCTGCGCGTGGTGTCGTCGCGGGGCTCTCGCGCCTTTACGCGAACCGGCCCGAGTTGCAGCCCGCCGAGGCGCGCATCAAGGCGCGCGGGGCCGAGGTCTTCGACGCCGACGGCTTGATCGCGCTGGCCGAGGCCGAGTTCCTCGGGCCGCTGGATCAGGCCGCACGGCGCGAGATCGAGGCTGCGACCCGCCAGGTCGCTGCCGTGACCGCGCTGGTGCCACTGGCGCTCGCGGATGTGGCAACGGCGCTTTACGCCAACCTGCGTATGATCCGGCGGCTCGCGGCGCTCTACGGCGGTCGGTCGGGCACGCTCGGGTCGTTGCGCCTGATGCGGGGCGTGATCGGGCACCTTGCCGCGACGGGCGCGCTCGCGGTCGGTGATGACATGATCCACTCGGTCGCGGGCGGCGGTCTTCTGTCGCGCATTTCGCGGCGGTTTGGCGAGGGCGTCGTCAACGGCGCGCTGACCGCCCGCGTGGGCGTCGCCGCGATGGAGGTCTGCCGCCCGCTGCCGTTCCGCGCCCTGCCGCGCCCGCGCACCTCGAACCTTGTCACGCGCGCGCTGGCGGGCCTTTTCGACCGGGACAAGGAGTGAGGAATGGACAGCCTTGCCGAGAACCTGACGACCATGGTCCGCCGCCCGCTGAGCGATGGGCATGTCGATCTGCTGAGGCGCGCGGGCCGGATCGAGGAGGTGGAACCCGGCAGCATCGTGATCCGCGCGGGCCAGCCCTATGAGCATTTCCACTTCGTTCTCGAGGGCGAGTTCGAGCTTTACGATCCGGTGAAGGAGTGCCGGATCGGGGCGGCATCGCTTGGTCATGGTCAGTTCATCGGCGAGATCTCGTTTCTGAACGGTGGTGCCATGCTCAACACCATCCGCGCGACGAAAGCGGGCCGCATGATCGTGACGCCCCGGCAGGCGGTGCTCGACCTGATGGCTGCGACGCCCGAGATGTCGGACATCATCGTCTCGGTGCTGGCGGCCCGCCGGCGGGCAGCGCTCGACCAGGGGTTCAGCCCGGTCACCATCGTCGGCCACCCCGAGGACCGCCGCGTGCGAGAGCTTGCGGCCTTTGCCGGGCGCAACCGGATTCCGGTCAACCTGCTCGATCCTTCAAGCGACGAGGCGGCGACCCTGCGCCAGTCCTGCGCCTTCGACCCCGGCTCGGATACCCATGTCATCTTCGGCGAGGGCGAGTTGCTGGAAGAGCCGACCCCCGCCGCGATCGCCCGCAGGCTGGGGATGGCCTTTGATCCCGGCAGCGCCACGACCTTCGATGTGGTGATCGTGGGCGGCGGTCCGGCAGGCGTGGCGGCCGGGGTCTATGCGGGCGCCGAGGGGCTTTGCGCGCTGGTGGTCGAGGACCTCGCGATCGGCGGGCAGGCTGGCACCTCGAGCCGGATCGAGAACTACATGGGCTTTCCGACCGGCATCTCGGGCGCGGATCTGTGCTGGCGGGGCGAGATCCAGGCAATGAAGTTCGGCACGCGCTTTGCGATGCCGCACCGCGTGACCGGGATCGCGCCGCAGGACGGGGCTTGGTTGCTGACGTTGGACAACGGGGCGACGGTGGTGGCCCGCGCGGTCGTGGTGGCAACCGGCGTGCAGTATCGCCGCCTTCCGTTGCCGCGCTTGGCCGAGCTTGAGGGTGCAGGCGTCTACTACGCCGCGACCGAGATCGAGGCCCGCTATTGCCGCGACACCGAGGTCGTGGTGATCGGCGGTGGCAACTCGGCCGGGCAGGCGGCGATGTTCCTGTGCCGCACTGCGAAGCATGTGCATCTGCTGGTGCGCGGCACGTCGCTTGGCGCCAGCATGTCGAGTTACCTGATCGAGCGGCTGACGCAGGACCCGTCGATCTCGATCCATTACTGCACCGAGGTCGTCTCGCTGGACGGCGAGGACCGGCTTGACAGCGTGACGATCCGCGACCGGGCGGCGGGGCAGGACTGGCGGCTTGCCGCCCGCGCGGTCTTTGTCATGGTCGGGGCCGCGCCCAACACCGACTGGTT